>JANMWV010000257.1:0-2961 GCA_031394165.1 Actinomycetes bacterium | reverse complement strand
CGACCGACACGTAGAACGTGACGCTGGTCGTCCCGTCCTGGCTCGTGCCGATACCGCCGCCGATCCCGTCACCTTCCTTCTCGACGAGCGCGTAGTCCATGCCTTCGACGGCGCTGGTCTTCCAGCCGAAGAGCTTCTCGTAGAAGCTCACGAGCGCGGGGCCATCCTTGCCGGTAACCTCGAAATGCACGACGGGGTTACCCATCTCTGCCTCCTGTCGGGTTGTGTTCGTTGCTAAGACGAACAGGGCTGCCGGATTTCGACACCTGGCACCACATCAGAGGCCGTGACGCTCCCCGCGATCGGCGGCAGAACGACTCGAACGTCCTCCATGCGTCGGGCGCCTCGAGTGCTTCAAGCGCCCTGGCGTTGTCAGACGTGGCCTATAGGGCCTGTTCTCTGGAGATGCCGGTGCCGCGAGGATCGCGCTTTGGCGGCAGCTCGCCCAAACCCGGGGTCAGACACCGATCGCTGTCAAGCTCGTCGTCGACAAAGCGGCGAAATCCGGCCCTGGCCGTTTCGATCGTGTCCCCGAATAGCGAGAGGATGAAGCTCTCCGAGAGGAATTCCGGCACGACATCGAAGCCGGCCAAA
This sequence comes from Actinomycetes bacterium, assembly GCA_031394165.1. Classification (GTDB taxonomy): domain Bacteria; phylum Actinomycetota; class Thermoleophilia; order Gaiellales; family Gaiellaceae; genus Palsa-739. The sequence goes on along the minus strand of JANMWV010000257.1, from coordinate 2,367 downwards.
GCACGGTAACTGCTCCATGGCCATTCAGCGGGATGCCGGCAGAGGCCCGCGCGGACAGGGTTGAGCGCGACGTAGCGACACACAGTCAGAAGGTATGCGTCACTGTCGACGAGCTCTGACCGGAATCGGTTCTGGAAGACGTGGGCTGTCCGGCCGTAACGCGCGTCGAATTGCGTGGCATACGTTCCGTTGAGCACTTTCATCGCGCTCGAGAGACGTGCGTCTGGTGTCTCGAGAACGAGGTGGTAGTGGTTCGTCATGAGGCAGTAGCTGTGACAGACGAGGTCGTAGTCGCGGACGGTTCGACTCAGCAGTTCAAGGATCGCATAGCGGTCTCGGTCGAATGTGAAGATCGCGCCTCTGTTGCTTCCGCGCGACATCACGTGGTAGATGCCGTTGGGGACGATCGATCTCGGCGGACGAGGCATACGACGACGGTAGCGGCGTCTGCGGCAGACGGGTACCCATGTGAACAACTTGGCACAGATTTGGCACTTTTCGCCCTTGGCAACCAACGGTGTCTGACCCCGGGCTGTTGGGCGACCGCGAGCCCGACCCGCCCCCACCTACCCAGGGTGGCCCGCCAAGCCGTGTCGGGACTAGCGGGCTGTGCGCTCTGCGCGATACCGCTGCGCCTCGCCAACCAACGCGTCGAAGAGGCGCTGATCTTCTGCCGCCTCCGGGTGCCAGAGCACGCCCACGGCGAACCGCTTCGTCGGATCCTCGAGCCCTTCGAGGGTCCCGTCCTCGGCCCACGCGGTCTCGACGAGACCCTCCCCCACGCTGCCGATGCCCTGGTGATGGCTCGACTTCACCGCCGGCGGCTGCTCGCCGAGGATCGCGCTCAGCCGGGTTCCGCCCTTGATCTCGACGGGGTGCTCCGAGAAGACACCTTTCACCTCGCGGTGCTTCTCGTCGCCGACAGCGTCCGGCAGATGCTGCACGAGATCTCCCCCGCGCACCACGTTGAGGATCTGGAAGCCACGGCAGATCGCCAACGTCGGCAAGTCGCGCTCCAAAGCCGCAGCCAAGAGAGCCATCTCGCCCCGGTCACGATGAACCTGCGGCTCGTCGGTTTCCGCTCCACGCTCAGCCCCGTAGGAAGCAGGATCGACATCGGCCCCTCCGGAGAAGATCAGCCCGTCGAGCACGTCGAGCGTCTCGCTAATCGCGCCGTCATCAGGCGGAACAAGCAGCGCGCGCCCACCAGCTCGCGCAACCGCCTCGACGTACATGAGAGGAACGAGCGCCGCAGGCAGCTCCCACGCAGCCCACTTCGCCGGCTGCGCATACGACGTGATTCCAATGATCGGCCGGCCGCTCATGCCCAAACTATGCCGAACGGCGCGCGGCTACCCGCGCTCGAAGTAGCGCTTGCGCTCCCAGTCGGTCACGAACTTGTCGTACAGCCCCTGCTCGACACGCGCGTAGTTGAGGTAGTGGTCGACGACCTGATCGCCGAATGCGGCCCGCGCCATCGTCCCGGCTTCAAGCGCAGCGATCGCTTCGCGCATCGATGAAGGGAACCGCTTCGCGTCCGACTCGTACGCGTTCCCCTCCGAGCCCTTCGGCAGCCGCAGCTTGTTCTCGATCCCGTAGAGACCGGCCGCGATCACCGCGGCGAACGCGAGGTATGGGTTCGCGTCGCCGCCGGGAATCCGCGTCTCGGCCCGCCGCGACGGGCCGTGCCCGACGACGCGAAAGCCGCAGGTCCGGTTGTCGAGCCCCCACGCCAGCGTCGTCGGCGCCCAACTCCCGGCCGCGAAGCGCTTGTACGAGTTGATCGTCGGCGCGAGGAAGATCGCCAGCTCTTCGAAGCACGCGATCTGCCCGGCGAGCCAGCGGCCGAACAGCGTCTCGCTCTTCGCGAACGCGGGCTTGTCGTCTTGCCACAGCGACGAGTGGATGTGGCACGAGTTGCCGATCCAGTTCTCGAACGGCTTCGCCATGAACGTGATCGAGCAGCCGTTCATGTGCGCGAGTTCCTTGGCGCCGTTCTTGTAGATCACGTGGTTGTCGGCCATCGTCAGCGCGTCCGAGAACTTGAAGTTGATCTCCTGCTGGCCGGGCCACGCCTCGCCTTTCGAGGTCTCGACTTTCATCCCGGCGGCCTGCATGCTGTTGCGGATCACGCGCAGGAACGGCTCGTCGTACGTCGTCGCGAGGATGTGGTAATCGAGGATGTACGGGACCGACGGAGTCAGGTCCTCGTAGCGCTGCTCGTGCGCCTCCTCGTACGTCTCGCGCAGGAGATAGAACTCGAGCTGAGCCCATCATCGGCACGAAGCCGAGTGCCGCCGCCCGCTCCATCTGGCCGCGCAGCACCTGTCGCGGCGACGGCGCCACCGGCCGGCCGTCGTGCCAGAG
>JANMWV010000226.1:0-3677 GCA_031394165.1 Actinomycetes bacterium | reverse complement strand
GCGGCGGCGGTCGCGGATCTGCCGCTTCTCCTTGATCTCCGGCGTGGGCTTTCCTTCGCGGCGGTCGCTCCCCTCGCGACGGTCGACGATCACCGTCACATTCGGGTTGTCCTTGTAGTACTCGACCATCTTGTCGTAGAGCTCGTCTTCGAGCTCTCGCGGGATCACGCAAAAGATCATCGTGGTCTGATTGTAGGGAGCGAACCGGTTAGCGCCACCCCCGGACTACAGGCGGGCGATCTCCGGGACGAGGCGTCCCTCGGCCTCGACGCTCGCGTTCCATGCCTTGAACGTCTCCTCGAGCTCGTCGAGCTCATGCCCGCGGCGCTCGAGGCGCACCGGCTGCCCGGAGTCGGGACTGATGCGGTACTGGTACCACGAGAGGTCCCACGCGACCGTGACCGCCATCTCGCCGGAGTCGCCCGAGAGCGCGACGATGCTCGCCTGCGCCTCGCCGAGGCTCTTCGCGATGCCCCCGACGGTGCGGCGGTAGGTGCTCGCGTTGAAGAGGTCGGCTGCCTCGAGCAGCGCCACCTCGTCGCCCGAGAGACGGCGGAGAATCGGCTCCGACGGCGCCATCGTCTGCTCCGAGCTGCGGCTGAGCCCGAGCAGCTCGGCGAGGCCGCGGCGGCGGCGCTTGCGGTCGCCCACGATCGTCGGCGTCGTCGGCGTGCCCTCCTTGATCCAGCCGTGCTCGAGGGCGATCTCCAGGCACAGCGGACACACGTCGACGAGGTCGGCGCCCTCTTCGGGCGCGTAGCGGACGACCCGCTCGCCCATGAGCAGCGTACGCCCGCAGATCGCACATTGCTGCGTCGTCGCGACTCGGGTGATCCGCACCCTGCGACTATAGCCCCCTCCTGCGGGGAGCTAGACCTTCGCCGCCTCCCGCTCCTTCCGCGTGTCCTCGATGATCTTCTGCGCCACATGCGAGGGCACTTCCTCGTAGCGCTGGAAGCCCATGTGGTAATCGCCGCGACCACCCGTCATCGAGGTCAGAGCCTGCGCGTAGGTGAGCATCTCCGCCATCGGCACCTCGGCCTTGATCGTCGTCATGCCGGCTGCGGGCTCCATCCCGTGGAGCCTGCCGCGCCGGGAGTTGAGGTCGCCGTTCACGGCGCCGACCGCTTCGTCGGGCACCGTCACCTCGACCTCCATGATCGGCTCGAGCAGCACCGGATCCGCCTTGTGGTACGCCTCCTTGAACGCGAGCGAGCCGGCGATCTTGAACGCCATCTCCGACGAGTCGACCGCGTGCATCATCCCGTCGACGAGCGTCACGCGGACGCCGTACACGGGCGCGCCCGCGAGCTCGCCGTGCTCCATGGCCTCGCGCACGCCCTTGTCGACCGCGGGCCGGAAGCCCTGTGAGATCACGCCGCCGACGATCTTGTCGACGAACTCGTAGGTCGCCGCTTCGCCGTCGACGGCCTCGATCGGCTCGATCACGATCTCGCAGTCGCCGAACTGGCCGCGGCCGCCCGTCTGCTTCTTGTAGCGGTGTCGAGCGCGCGCCTCTTTCCGAATCGTCTCCTTGTACGGAACGCGCGGCGGGTGCAGCTCGACATCGACATGGAAGCGGCTGTGCAGTCGATCGCACGCGACCTCCACCTGCATCTGCGTCAGGCCGAAGAGGAGCTGCTCGCCCGTCTGTGGGTCGCGACGGAGCGAGAGCGTCGGGTCCTCTTCCGAGAGCCGCCGCAGCCCCGCGCCCATCTTCTCCTCGTCGCCCTTCGCCTTCGGCGTGATCGCGAAGCTCATCACCGGCTGGGGGAAATCGATGTGCGGCGGCTCGACCGGCACCTCGTGGTCGACGAGCACGTCGCCGGTGACGACGTCCTTGAGCTTTGCCACTGCGCCGAGGTCGCCGACGCCGAGCCTGTCGGCCGGCTCGTTGTCCTTCCCGTTCAGGAGCAGGATCTGGCCGAGGCGCTCCTTCGCGTGCGTCCGCGGGTCGACGAGCGTCGTGTCGCCCGTGATCGGCCCGGAGAGGACGCGAAAGCAGCTGATGCGCCCGGCGAACGGATCGGAGATCGTCTTGAAGATGAACACCGCCTGCTTCGCGTCCCCGAACTCGATCGTCGTTCCCTTCTTCGACGGCGACGGCACGCCCTCGACGAGCAGGTCGAGCAGCGCAGTCGTGCCGAGGTTCTTCGTCGCGACGCCGCAACCGACCGGGTACAGCTCGTCGCGCGTCACGGCGTCCTTCAGCGCGTGCGCGACGTCTTCCGCCGCCAGCTCCTCGCCCTCGAGATAGCGCGCCATCAGGTCCTCGTTCGTCTCGACGACGGCGTCGAGCAGCTTCTCGCGGTACTCCTTCACCTGCGCGGCCATCGACTCGGGAATCGGCTGCGGGCCGCCCTCCTTCCCGCCGGTGGGATCCAGGTACGCGCACATGTGCAGCAGGTCGACGACGCCGGTGAGCTCGTGCTCGGCGCCGATCGGCAGCTGGATCGCGACGCAACGGTCGGAGAGCTGCGACCGCGCGGCGTCGAGAACACGGAAGAAGTCGGCGCGCTCGCGGTCGAGCATGTTGACGAAGAGAACGCGCGACAGCTCGTACTCCTCCGCGCGCGCCCACACGCGCGACGTGTTCACCTCGATGCCCATGACGCCGCTCAGCACCACGAGCGCTCCCTCGACGACGCGCAGCGCGGCGAACGTGTCGGCCTGGAAACCCGCGTCGCCCGGGCAGTCGATGAGGTTGATCTTGCGGTCCTGCCAGTCGAGATGCAGCAGCGAGCCCGAGAGCGACATCGTGCGCCGCTGCTCGCCGTCCTCCCAGTCCGAGGTGGTCGTGCCCAGCTCGATCGTGCCGAGCCGGTTGACCTTCCCCGCCTGGAACAGCATGGCCTCCGCCAGCGAGGTCTTCCCGACCCCGCGGTGGCCGACGACGGCGATGTTGCGGATCTTCCCGGGCTCGGTGGCAGGCATCAGGCTCTCATCCTCCTGGGCGGCGAAACGGTTGGCGTGCGCCAATCGTATCCCGCTCGGTGAGCCGGGGGACTACAGCTCGAGCGCCGCGCGGGCAGAGCCGGCGAGGCGGGCCTTGAGGCGGAGGATCGCCTTCGTATGAAGCTGCGAGACGCGCGACTCGGTGACGCCGAGCACTTCGCCGATCTCGCGCAGGGTGAGCTCCTCGTAGTAGTAGAGCGTGACGACGAGCTTCTCGCGCTCGGGCAGCCGCGCGATTGCGTCGGCGATCGCCTCGCGCATCTCGGTGTGCGAGAGCGTGCCCTGCGGATCGGCCGCCTCGGTGTCCTCGATCGTGTCGATGAGTGCGACCTGGTCGCCGTCGGAGCCGGAGACCGTCCAGAGCTCGTCGAGGGCGGCGATCGAGGAGCGGGCGATCTCGGTGAGGCTGTCCTCGAGCTCGGCGACCGTGATGCCCACCTTCGCCGCGATCTGCTCGTCGGTCGGAGCCGTGCCGAGCTTCGCCTCCAGCTCGGCCATTGCGCGCTCGATCTCCCGGGCGCGGGAGCGGACGGAGCGCGGCACCCAGTCCATGGCGCGCAGCTCGTCGATGATCGAGCCCTTGATCCGGGCGATGGCGTACGTCTCGAACTTCACGTCGCGGCTCGGGTCGTAGCGCTCGATCGCGCCGATCAGCCCCAGCAGGCCGTAGGAGACGAGGTCACCTTCGTCGACGTGCGCCGGCAGCCCGCTGCCGAGCCGGC
>JANMWV010000214.1:0-4811 GCA_031394165.1 Actinomycetes bacterium | reverse complement strand
CCGAGACATTGACATCCGCGCGCATCGTGCCCTTCTCCATCTCCGCGTCCGACACGCCGAGCTCGACGATCGTCTGGCGCAGCAGGCGAAGGAAGCGCAGCGCCGCCTCCGACGAGCGGAGGTCGGGCTCACTGACGATCTCGAGCAGCGGCGTGCCGCCGCGGTTGAAGTCGACGAGCGAGTAGTCGGCGCCGACGGAGCGCCCCGTCGCGCCGCCCGCGTGCACGGTCTTTGCCGCGTCCTCTTCGAGATGCGCGCGCACGATGCGCACGACCTCGTCGCCGTCGGCGGTCGGGACGACGAGCCTGCCCGGGCCGCACAGCGGCGCTTCGTACTGGCTGATCTGGTAGCCCTTCGGCAAGTCGGGGTAGAAGTAGTTCTTGCGCGCGAACACCGCGCTCTCGGCGATCTCGCACTCGAGCGCGAGGCCGAGCTTGATCGTGTGCTCGATCGCGCGCCCGTTCGCCACGGGGAGCGCGCCCGGATGCGCGAGGCACACGGGACACGTGCGCGTGTTCTCGGCCGCGCCGTACTCGAGCTCGCAGCGGCAGAACATCTTCGTGCGCGTCTTCAGGTGCGCGTGCACCTCGAGCCCGACGACGGTCTCCCATTCGGTCATCGGAGACGCTCCGGCACAGGATCGAAACCAATGGCCGTCTCCAAGGCGAAGCCCACTCGAAACAGCACGTTCTCGGAGAACTGCGGCCCGATCAGCTGCAGGCCGACGGGCAATCCTTCGGAGAGGCCGCACGGCACGTTCAGGCCCGGCAGCCCCGCCATGCACGACGGGATCGTCAGCAGGTCGCTGAGGTACATCGCGAGCGGGTTCTCCGAGCGCGCGCCGAGCTTGAACGCGACGGTCGGCGACGTCGGCGAGACGAGGACGTCGAAACGCTCGAACGCGTCGGCGTGCTCGCGCGCGAGCACCGTCCGCACCTTCTGCGCTTGGCCGTAGTACGCGTCGTAGTAGCCGGCCGACAGCGCGTAGGTGCCGATCATGATGCGGCGCTTCGGCTCTTCGCCGAAGCCCTCGTCGCGCGTGCGCTCGTACATCTCGAGCCGGTCGCGACCGTTCGGCGAGCGGTAGCCGAAGCGCACGCCGTCGTATCTGGCTAGGTTCGACGACGCTTCCGCGGGTGCGATCAGGTAGTAGCACGGCATCCCGTACTCGACCGAGTGCGGCAACGAGCACTCGCCGACCTCGGCGCCGAGCTCGCGACACAGCTCGATCGCGCGCTGCACCGCGTCGCGCACGCCGGGCTCGATCGCCTCGTGCTCGTTGAACTCGCGCGGCACGCCGACGCGCAATCCCTTCAGGTCCTCGCCCTCGGGAAGCTTGACGGCGTTCGGCAGCTCAACCGTCGTCGAGTCCCAGGCGTCGCGGCCGGCGATGATCGAGTAGAGGATCGCGCAGTCGCGCACGTTGCGCGCGACGGGCCCGATCTGGTCGAGGCTCGACGCGAATGCGATCGCCCCGTAGCGCGAGACCGTGCCGTACGTCGGACGCAGGCCGACGTTGCCGCACAGCGCAGCAGGCTGCTTGATCGAGCCGCCCGTGTCGGAGCCGAGCGCCCAGGGAGCGAGGCCCGCCGCCACCGCCGCGGCCGAGCCGCCGCCCGAACCGCCCGGCACGCGCGTCGGGTCCCACGGATTCTTCGTGGGGCCGTAGGCGGAGTTCTCGGTCGAGGAGCCCATGGCGAACTCGTCGGTGTTCGTCTTGCCGAGCACGCGCAGGCCGTGCGCCTTGCAGCGGTCGATCACCGTCGCGTCGTACACCGGCACGTAGTGCTCGAGGATCTTCGAGCCGGCTGTCGTCGGGATGCCCTTCGTGCCGATCACGTCCTTGATCGCGATCGGGATACCTTCGCCGCCGTCGTCGTCGTCGCAGACGTGGAGATACGCGTGCAGCTCGGGGTCGCGCTCGTCGATCGCCGCGCGGTAGGCCGCGTAGAGCTCCGCGCTCGAGACCTCCTTGTCGCGCAGGAGGCGCGCCGCCTCCTCTGCCGTGAGACGCAGGGTGTCGATCACGACGAGCCCCAAATCACGATGAACCACCGGGGGGCACCTTGAAGTACGACCCCTCGCGCTCGGGGGCGTTGGCGAGCGCCTCCTCGACCGGCAACGAGGGGCGCGGCTCGTCTTCCGCCCAGACGTTGACGACGTCGAGCGGGTGCGAGGTCGGCGGCACGTCGGAGAGATCGAGCTCCGACACCTTCGAGACCGCCGCGAGGATGTCGTTCAGCTGCGCGCCGAGGCGCTCGACCTCGTCCTCGCGCAGCTCGAGCCGTGCGAGGCGGGTGACGTGCAGGAGCTGTTCGCGGTCGATGTTCGCCATTGGTCGAAAATCCTTCCAGAAAACGGAAGAGGCCCCGTGTCGGGGGCCTCTTCACAACGTGGGTCCGACTGGTTCTCTAAACGGCCTGGACGTTCGCGGCTTGCGCGCCCTTCGGGCCCTGCACAACCTCAAACGACACGCGCTGGCCTTCGGTCAGCGACTTGTAGCCATCCATGCCGATCGCCGAGAAGTGCACGAACACATCGTCGCCACCCTCACGCTCGATGAAGCCGTAGCCCTTCTCGTTCGAGAACCACTTAACGGTGCCCTCTGCCAACTTTGGTTCCTCCTTACAGCAACTACGACGGCGCGAGCACCAAGGTTCCCTGCCGCCGACCGATGATGAAGCAGCCCGAGTTTAGCTCAGCGAGCGGGTTTCGCAACTCCCGATGCGCGCCGGGCCCGGGCGGCGGCCGCCGTGTTCTTCAGCACCATGGCGATCGTCATCGGGCCGACACCGCCCGGGACGGGGGTCATGAAGGCCGCCAGCTCCGCCGCAGCGGGGTGAACGTCCCCGAAAAGGCCCTCCTCCGTGCGGTTCATCCCGACGTCGATCACCGTCGCGCCGGCCTTCACCATGTCGGCGCCGATCACGTGGAGCCGGCCCACGGCAGCCACGAGAATGTCGGCCTCGAGCGTGTGGCGCTGGAGATCCTCGGTGCGGGAATGGCAGATCGTGACGGTCGCGTTCGCCTGGAGCAGCAGGTGCGCCATCGGCTTGCCGACGATGTTCGAGCGGCCCACGACGACGGCGCGCGCGCCGCTCGTCTCGATCTCGTACTCGGCGAGCATCCGCATGATCCCGAGCGGCGTGCCCGGCACGAGCGCCGGCCGGCCGAGGTAGAGCAGGCCCGCGTTCAGCGGGTGGAAGCCGTCGACGTCCTTCGCCGGATCGACCGTGGCGATCGCCTTCGCCTCGGTGATGTGCCCGGGCAGCGGCAGCTGGACGAGGATCCCGTCGACGGCGTCGTCGGCGTTCAGCTCCGCGAGCAGCGCCAGGAGCTCGTCTTCGGGCGTGTCGGCGGGCAGGCGGACGTCGCGCGCGTCGATCCCGACGGCCTGCGCGGCCTTCTGCTTGCCCCGGATGTAGACGTCCGAAGCCGGGTCGTCGCCGACGAGCACGGTGGCGAGCCCCACGTGCCCGAGCTCGGCGACCTCGGCCGCGACTTCCTCTCGCACCTTGGCCGCGAGGGCCTTCCCGTCGATGCTGGTCGCCGACACGGCGGGGAGGTTACGCGAGAATGGGTCCGTGACCTCCAGGAAGGGACTCCCACGCAAGAACGACGCCGTCTCGATCGCGGCGCGGCGCGAGGCGCTCGGGCTCGACGGCGCCGTGACGCTCGCCGACCTCGCGCCGTATGCGAACGCCGCCGAGTCGGTGACGGGCATCGCGGTGATCCCCGTCTCCGTCGCCGAGTTGCAGATCTCGCTCGGCGAATACCAGCTCTCGGACACGGGCGCCGTGGTCGAGACAGGGCGGGCCGACGCGGAGGTCGTCGTCCCGCTCGCGCACACCGAGGGTGGGCTCACCGCGTCGGTGCAGCGCGGCGCGAAGGCGGTCGCCGAGTCGGGAGGCTTCCGCACGCACGTCGTCGCCGACCGGATCACGCGCGCGTCCTGCTTCGTCTGCCGCGACTCGACCGAGGCGCTCACGCTTGCGCGGTGGGTCGAGGATCAGCTGCCGGCGATGCAGGAGTTCCTGCGGACGTCCGACATCGCCGAGCTCTCGCGCTACGCGTTGCTGCGCGAGGTGAAGACGCACGTCGTCGGCCCGATGTGCCACGTGCTGTGGCGCTGGACGACCGGCGACGCCGTCGGCCCGAACATGATGACGCGCAACGCCTACGCGCTGAACATGGCGTTCGTGAAGCCCGGCGCGCCGGTCGAGATCGAGCGCGTCGTGCTCGAGGCGAACATGGGGGGCGACAAGAAGCCGTCCGCCGAGTTCTTCCAGTCCGGCCACGGCAAGACGGTGATCGCCGAGACGACGCTCACCGACGAGGCGATCCGCCGCGTCCTACGCTGCGCCGCGGAGGATCTCGAGGCGCTCGCGTGGGTGGGAACGCACGGCGCCGTAGCCTCGGGGATGCAGTCGGTGGCGTTTACGCCGGCGTCCGCGATCGCCGCGATCTTCGCCGCGACCGGCCAGGATCTCGGCATGGTCGGCACGAGCTCGATGGCGCACGGCACGTGCCGCCGCGTCGAGGGCGGGCTGCACGTCGCGGTGCGCTTCCCGGGCCTCGAGGTCGGCACGGTCGGCGGCGGCACCGCCCTACCCACGCCGCACGAGTGGCTGGCGCTGATGGGCTGCGACGGCGCCGGCAAGGTCTACCGCTTCGCGCAGATCATCGCCGCCGCCGCCCTCTGCCTCGAGATCAGCGCCTCGGCCGCGATGGCGACGGCCGGCAGCGAGAACTTCTTCAAAGCCCACCACGAACGAGGAGGACTGCGTTGATAGAGAGGCAGTGTTGATCGC
>JANMWV010000206.1:0-3338 GCA_031394165.1 Actinomycetes bacterium | reverse complement strand
CGCGCGGGGCACGACAGCTACTGGAACTCGCATGCCGGCTTCTCGGGCACGTATGCGAGCCAGTTCGCCGTCACCGGCCTCAGCGCCGTGAAGGGCGCGACGGACATGCTCGCCGCGGAGAGCAAGCGCCTCGGCTCCGTGATCCTCGGCGGCGTCCCCGTCGAGGCGCTCGAGCTCGCCGAGGGAACGGTGCGCATCAAGGACAACCCGGAGGCCGCGCTGCCGTTCATGGCGTGCGGCGCGATCATCAACGCGAACAACGCCGGGCTGCCTGAGGATCTCGACGTCACGCTCAACTGCCGTTACGTCTACCGGCCGCCGTTCGAGGTGCCGGACATCGAGCGCAAGTTCGGCAATCTCACGCTGACGTACGCCGCGCAGGTGCACGCGGCGGTCGTCGAGATCGATCCCGAGACGGGCCACTACGAGATCGTCGACTACGCCGCGGTGGACGACTGCGGCACGCGCATCAACCCGCAGATCGTCGAGGGCCAGGTGATGGGCGCAACCGCACACGCGCTCGGCGGCGTGATGCACGAGATCTTCGAGTACGACGAAGAAGGGAATCTCTTGACACCGAACTTCTACGACTACCACGTGCCGCACGCGCTCGACATGCCGCCGCTCCAGACCGGTAACGTCGAGAGCCCGTCGCCGTTCACGCCGCTCGGCACGAAGGGCATGGGCGAGGGCGGGGGCGCCGGCATCCACGCGGTGTGCGCGGCGATTCAGGACGCGCTGCGCGGTCACGGCGACGCGATCGTCTGGGACAGCTCGAATCCCTACCGCCGCGTGTGGGAGATGCTCGAGCATCCCGACACGGCCGGTGGGCGCGTGCAGGTGGTGGACGCATGATCGTCGAGGGCGAGCGCACGTTCGACGCGCCGCGCGCGACGGTGTGGGAGGTGCTGAACAACCCCGCGTCCATGGCGGCGACGATGCCCGGCGTCGAGAGCTTCGACGTCCACGACGCCGATCACTGGACGGCCAACGTGAAGATCCCATTGGGTCTCGGCGGACTCAAGATGAAAATTGACCTGACCAAAACCGAGGAACGCAGCCTCGAGTACGCGGCCATGCAGATCAAGGGGCAGGGCGTCGGCGCGATGATGAACATGGTCACGACATTCGAGCTGAGCGACGACGCGGAGCGCACGAAGATGAAGTGGTCCGCGGACGTGAAGATCGCAGGCCCCGTCGGCTCGATGGGCCAGCGCGTGCTCCAGCCGATCGTGAACCAGCAAGTGCAGCACGTCTTGGGCTCACTCGAGAAGCAAGTGCAAGACGCGATTGCAGCAGCAGGGGCCTGAGGCTCTGCATGGCAGTTCCCCTCCGCTTCGGCGTGATGCAGCTGACGATGGAGCCGCTCGAGGAGATGCTCGCGTCGGCGCGTGCGATGGACGACGCGGGCATGGACACGATCTGGCTCGCGGAGGCGTATCCGTGGTGGCGTAAGCACGGCATGGAGGCGCGCTCGTCTACGGTCGTGTCCGCGCTGATCGCGCGCGAGACGAAGCGCCTCACTGTCGGTTGGGGGATCATTTCGCCGTTCACGCGCCATCCGGTGCAGGTTGCGATGGACGCGCGCGTCGTGCAGGAGGCTGCCGGGCCGGGACGGTTCATCCTCGGCTTTGGGACGTCGAAGATCTTCCTCCGGAACGCAGGCATGCAGACGAACAAGACGCTCGGGCCGATGCGCGACGCTGTCGAGATCGTGCGCGGCGTGCTCGGCGGCAAGCCGTTCGAGTACACCGGCACGACGTGGAACGCGTCGGTGCCGGGCCTGCAGGCCGAGGCACACACGCCGCGCGACGTGCCACCTGTGTACGTCGCTGCAACGGCGCCGAAGATGCAGGCGCTCGCCGGTGAGATCGCGGACGGCTGCCTGACGCCGTCGATCACAACGCCGGCGTTCGTGCGCTACACGTGCGAACAGGTGAACGCGGACATCGACATCGGCTGCACCGTCGTCTCGTCGATCCATGCGACAGACCGCGACCGGGGACGCGACGGCGCGCGCGAGATCGCCGGCATGTATCTCGCGAACAAGGTGCAGAACATCCAGGGCTCGGCCGACACGCTGCTCGAGCTCGCGGGAATCGAGCAGGACGAGATCCGCCCCGTTGCGGAGGCGATGGAGCAGGGCGGCCGGCTCGCCGCGAAGGCGAAGGTCACCGACGCGCTGCTCGACAAGTGCAAGCCGATCGCCGGTACGCCCGCCGATTGCATCGCGGCGATCGAGGAGTACCGCGACGCCGGCTGCACGCACGTGATGCTCGAGCTCTGGGGCGAGGACCGGCACGAGCAGATCCGGCTCTTCGGGGAGAAAGTGCTCCCCCACTTCCGCCGGTGAACGTGCAGGTCGATCGCGACCGGCTCGTCGAGACGGCGAGCTCGATGATCGACGTTCACAGCTTCACGGGCGACGAGCAGCGGATGGGCGAGCTGATGGTGTCGCTCTACGAGCAGCTGGGGCTCGCGGTGCAGTGGCACCAGGTCGAGGACAACCGGGCGAACGCGCTCGGCACGTGGCCGGGCGCCGGCGGCGGTCCGACGCTGATGTTCAACGGGCATATGGACACGTCGTACTCCGGGCAGGAGCCGTGGCTGAAGCACGTGCCCGGCTTCCAGCCTCACGCGTTCGAGCGAGACGGCCGCCTCTACGGGCTCGGCATCTCGAACATGAAGGGCGCGCTCGCGTGCTACGTCGAGGCGGTTCGCGCGTTGCAGGATGCCGGAGTGCGGCTGCGCGGCGACGTGCTGATCGCGGCGGTGTGCGGGGAGATCGAGAAGACGCAGTACGGCGACGCGCAGGGCGCGCAGTACCGGGGCTACGCCGCCGGCTCGCGCTACCTCGTCACGCACGGCGGTGTCGCCGACATGTGCCTGCTCGGCGAGCCGACGGAGGGCAAGGTGGTGCTCGGTCACTTCGGCGCGCTCTGGCTGCGCATCCGCGTGCACGGGAACTTCATCCACACCGCGTTCAGCGAGGGGAAGCGCGACCAGAACTCGATCCTACGCATGCACGACGTGCTCGCTGCGGTGCAGGAGTGGATCCCGACCTGGGAGGACGATCCTTCGAACTCGTACCGGGGCGCCAAGGCGATCGTCAACGTCGGCGCCATCGAGGGCGGCTTCGGCTGGCGGGTCTCGCGCACGCCGCATCACACCGACCTGTTCGTGGACGTGCGCGTGCCGCCGACGAAGCCGATGGGCGTGGCGCGGCGTGAGGTGCTCGACGTCGTGCGCTCGCTCGCGCAGCGCTTCCCCGACTACGGCGTCGAGGGCGAGGTCTACGTGACGGCGCCGGGTGCGGAGATCGACGAGGGCCACGAGCT
>JANMWV010000195.1:0-7991 GCA_031394165.1 Actinomycetes bacterium | reverse complement strand
GAAAGGGGAGACAGATGGGGAGGAAGATCCGCGCGGCAAAGGCGAGCCTCGTGGCGGCCTTCGTCGCCGCAGGGGGCGCGGCGGCGGCGGGCGCCGTTCCAAGCAAGTCCGCGCATCTGGCGCGGCACACGGCGACCGCGGCCGAGTTCATCAAGTGGGGTGACCCGCTGATCCGGTTCGTCAAGCTCGACGGGTTTCCCTCGTATTTGAAGCTCGACGGTTCCGCGCAGCTGGCGATGTTCGCCAAGGATGCGCTCCTGCGGGACGCGGCGGCCATGTACTTCAAGTACAGCCCTCAGGTGGACGACCTGCTCAGCCTGTATCAGAAGGCGAACGCGGGGCCGCTCTCGGGCATCCTGATCGCGCTCGAGACGTACTGGAAGGGTGACCAGAACATCCAGACGCTGCTCGACTCGCTGAAGTCGGCCGGTCTGATGGACTCGTACGTCAAGTTCTGGGGCGCTCTCGACGCGTTCCAGAAGGTCGCGCCCGCGGACGGTGGTGCCAGCGCCTTCTCATTCTTCGTCAAGGAGACGGGCATCGTCGCCGACCCGTTGCAGCCCAGGGACGTGATTGGCGGGCAGCTCGGCTGAACAATGAGGAAGGGCGGTGCCGGTGCACCGCCCTCCTGAAATCCGCGCCGGTACCGTGTGCGCATGTTCACGGGAATCGTTCGCGAGCGCGGGCGCGTCGCTTCGATCGACGGCGGCGACGCCGGCGTGCGGCTGCGCGTCGACGCGCCGCGCACCGCGGCGGAGGTCGTCGTTGGCGATTCCGTCGCCGTCAGCGGCGTCTGTCTTACGGTCGTCGCGGTCGGCGACGGCGAGCTCTCGTTCGACGCCGTGCCGGAGACACTGAGCCGTACCGCGCTCGGCCGGCTCGCCGCGGGCGACGCGGTGAACCTCGAGCCCGCGCTGCGCGTCGGTGACCCTCTCGGCGGTCATGTCATGCAGGGCCACGTCGACGGCGTCGGCAGCGTCCGCTCCGTCGAGCCCGAAGGCGACGGCAAGCGCATCTGGATCGACGCACCCGCCGATGTCGTGCGCTACTGCGTCGAGAAGGGCTCGGTCGCCGTCGACGGCGTCTCGCTCACGGTCGCCGGGCTCGACGGCGCCGGCTTCGCGGTCGCGCTGATCCCGCACACGCTCGCCGAGACGACGCTCGGCACGCTCGATCCCGGCGACGCGGTGAACCTCGAGGTCGACGTGCTCGCGAAGTACGTCGAGCGCCTGCTCCCCTCTACCATGGGCCGATGAGCGTCACCGCGAACGCGTTCGCCACCGTCGAGGAGGCGATCGAGGACATCCGCCGGGGCAAGATGGTCGTGGTCGTCGACGCCGACGACCGCGAGAACGAGGGCGACCTCACGATCGCCGCGCAGTTCGCGACGCCGGAGGCCGTCAACTTCATGGCGAAGGAAGGGCGCGGGCTCATCTGCCTCTGCCTCACGGCCGAGCGCTGCGACGAGCTCGGGCTTCGGCCGATGACCGAGCGCAACGAGACGCCGTTCGGTACCGCCTTCACGGTGTCGATCGAGGCGCGCGAGGGCATCTCGACCGGCATTTCGGCGCACGACCGCGCGCGCACCATCCAGGTCGCGATCGACCCGTCGAAGAGCGCGCAGGATCTCGTGCAGCCCGGGCACGTGTTCCCGCTGCGCGCGAGGGCCGGCGGCGTGCTGCAGCGTGCTGGACAGACCGAGGCGGCGATCGACCTCGCGCGCCTCGCGGGCCTCAACACCGCTGGCGTGATCTGCGAGGTGATGAAGGACGACGGCACGATGGCGCGCGTCCCCGATCTGATCGAGTTCTGCGCGAAGCACGAGCTCAAGCTCGTGACGATCGCCGAACTGATCGAGTACCGCCGCCGCCACGAGAAGCTGATCGAGCGCGAGATCGCGGTTCGCCTGCCGACTGCACACGGCGAGTTCACGGCGACGCTCTTCCGCGAGACGTTGACCGGCAAGCAGCACGTCGCGCTCGTGAAGGGCGACGTCGACGGCGCCGCCGACGTGCTCGTGCGCGTGCACTCCGAGTGCCTCACGGGCGACGTCTTTCACTCGCTGCGCTGCGACTGTGGCGAACAGCTCGACTCCGCGCTGGCGCTGATCGGCGCGGCGGACTGCGGCGTGCTCCTCTACATGGCGCAGGAGGGCCGCGGCATCGGCCTGCTCAACAAGCTGAAGGCGTACGAGCTCCAGGAGGCGGGCCTCGACACGGTCGACGCCAACCTCGCGCTCGGCTTCGCAGCCGACGAGCGGGAGTGGGGAATCGGCAACCAGATCCTCGCGGAGCTCGGGCTGACGACGATCCGCCTGTTGACGAACAACCCGAAGAAGGTGTCCGGGCTCGAGGCCTTCGGCCTGAAGGTCACCGAGCAGGTGCCGATCGAGACGGCACCCAACGACGAGAACCGCAGGTATCTGGCCGCCAAGCGGGATAAGCTCGGCCACGGGCTCCACCATCAGGGCCTGAGGTTCGACACGGAATTCGAAACGGGGGACGAGTGAGCGCACGCGAGATCTGGCCCGGTGAAAAGCACGACGACGACGAGCCGAGCGTCGGCGGCTACGAGGACGTGACGGCTCTCGACCCTGATGAAGACGAAGAGCTCGACGAGCCCGACGAGACCGACGAGCCGGACGAGCTCGAGGAGCCGGACGAGCTCGGGGAGCCGGACGAGCTCGACGACGACGAGCCGAACGAGTTCGAGCAATCCGAGCCGGGGCTCCGCCTCGCCGGTCACGCGCCGGGCGATCTCGACCTTCCCGACGACGTCGACCTGCTCGAAGGCGAGGCGCGCAGCACGCGTCGCGGCGTCGGCATCGTCGCGGCCCGGTTCAACGGCGACGTGACGAACCGCTTGCTCGAGTCGGCGCTCGCCGAGCTCGACAGGGTCGGCGTCGGCCGCGAGACGATCACCGTGATGGCCGTTCCCGGCGCCTTCGAGCTGCCGCTCGGCGCGATGGCCCTCGCCAAGACCCGCCGCTACTCCTGCATCGTCGCGCTCGGCTGCGTGATCCGCGGCGAGACGGCCCACTTCGACTACGTCGCAGGCGAGGCCGCCTCCGGGCTCCAGCTGGCCTCGCTGGAGACCGGCGTCCCGGTCGCCTTCGGCGTCCTCACGGTCGACAACCTCGAGCAGGCCCTCGCCCGCGCCGACAAGGGCGCCGAGGCCGTCCGCACGGCCCTCGAGATGGCCGACGTCTTCTCGCAGCTCCGGGCCACCGCCCAGGCCACATAGCAGCGCGGACGCTTTCCGCTACCATCCCGCCGCGATGTCGAAGATCTGCTCAGTGTGCGGCAAGAAGCCGGGCTTCGGTCAGCACCGGAGCCACTCGATGGTCGCCACCAAGCGACGGTTCAACCCGAACCTGCAGCGGATCCGCGTGCTCGTGAACGGCACGGCCAAGCGCGCCTACGTCTGTACGCGCTGCCTCAAGGCCGGCAAGATCCAAAAAGCCGTTTAGTGGCCTGACCGGCAACGTTCGCCGGGCTTCCGGCCCGCGATCACGCTGCGCGGGAGTCCACCGTCGGCCTTGTCAAGGCAACCAGCCTTGACGCGGCCGCCGACGGCCTCTCGCTTGGTGCTCGCAACCCGGAAGCCGGGCAACGTTACCGGCCAAACCACTGGCTTCTCCTCTTTCGTGCAACCGGGCCGCGCGCCAGACGGTCCAACTGGACCGTGGAGGCTGGGCATGCCCTTTCATCGGCTCTGGGCCGGATCACGATCTCGAGCGACGCGATCGCGCACATCGTCGGCGAGACTGCGCGTGAGTGCTACGGCGTGGTCGGCATGGCCGCCCGCGGGCCGGTCGGCAAGCTCCTCGGCCGGCGCGAGCGCTTGACCCAGGGCATCCAGATCGCGCGCGACGGGCACGGCGACGGCGTGACGATCGACCTGCACGTCGTCGTCGAGTACGGTCTCAACCTTGCGGAAGTTGCATCGACGATTCGCAATCGGGTTTCGTATGAAGTAGCGCGGCTTACGGGACTTCCCGTCCGGGCCGTCGAGGTGCACATCGACGATGTGCGGAGGAGCGCATGAGCAGTCTGAACGGTGACCTCGAAGCGGTGCAGAAGGTCGTCGGCTCGGCGCTCGCGTCGCTCGAGGCGAACCGCGGCCGCATCGACGACCTCAACGTCTATCCGGTACCCGACGGCGACACGGGCACGAACCTGACGATGACCGTGCGCGCGCTGGCGGAAGCGGTCGACAACACGTCGGCGGCGAGCCGGGAGTCGCTCGCGCGCGACGTCGCGCGCGGCGCGCTGATGGGCGCACGCGGCAACTCCGGCGTGATCCTCTCGCAGATCGTCCGCGGCGCGACCGACGTGCTCGGCGAGACCGCGACGCCCGCCATCGACGCGCACGCCGCGGCCAGGGCGCTGCGCGGCGCGAGCGACGCGGCCTACCGTGCCGTCCGCCGGCCCGTCGAGGGGACGATGCTGTCGGTGATCCGCGAGCTCGCGGAGGAAGCCGAGGCGCTCGCTCCCGAGCACCCGGCACTCGGCGACCTGCTCGTCGGCCTCGTGCGTCGCGGCGAGCAGGCCGTCGCACGTACGCCGGAACAGCTGCAGGTGCTGCGCGACGCCGGCGTCGTCGACGCGGGCGGCGCCGGGTTGCTCGAGCTGGTGCGCGGCATCACCGCCGCGGTCCGCGGCGAGGCGCTCCCCGAGGCGCCGCCGTCCGAGGAGCACCCCGGCATCGAGGCGATCCACCAGGAGCTTTCGCGCTACCGCTACTGCACCGTCTTCCTCATCGAGGGCGACCGGCTCGACCGCGAGGCGCTCGAAGCGCGGCTGGAGAAGATCGGCGACTCGCTGCTCGTCGTCGGCGACGAGCTCGCGATCAAGGTGCACGTGCACACCGACGATCCCGGCGCGGCGCTCTCGATCGGCACCGTCGCCGGCACGATCGACCGCATCGAGATCGCGAACATGCACGAGCAGACGCTCGAGCGCGAGGAGCGGTTGTTGGCGGCCGTGCCTGACGCTCCGCCGACCGAGCGCGCAACCACCGGTGTCGTCGCGGTCGTCGCCGGTGACGGCAACCGGCGCCTGTTCGAGAGCCTCGCGAAGGGCGTCGGTCCCCTGCGCGTCGTCGAGGGCGGCCAGACGATGAACCCGTCGACCGCTGACCTGCTCGCGGCCGTCGAGTCGCTCGACGCCGACGAGGTCGTGATCCTGCCGAACAACTCGAACGTCCTTCTCGCGGCGGAGCACGCAGCAGAGAACGCCGGCCGGCCGGTCGAGGTCGTCGCCGCCGCCTCGATTCCCGCCGGCCTGGCGGCGATGGTCGCCTTCGACGGGCAGCGCGACGCGGCAGACAACGCCGCTGAGATGCGCGAGGCCGTCGCAGCAGTCGACACCGGCGAGGTGACGATCGCCTCGCGCGACGTCCAGATGAACGGGCTGTCGATCCGCAAGGGCGACTGGCTCGGCCTGCACGACGGCGAGCCGATCGCCGGCGGAGCGAGTTTCGACGAGGTCGCGGGCGCGGTTGTCGACCGCCTCCTCGACCGGCCCCGCGACCTGCTGACGCTGCTCATCGGCCAGGAGGAACAGCCGCTCGACGGCTTGCTCGAGCGGGTTGCCACGGCCCACCCCGATGTCGATGTCGACGTACAGCAGGGAGGACAGCCCCATTATCACCTCCTGCTTTCCGCCGAGTAGACTCGCTGCGGCCATGGGGCGGCCGATCCGGATCCTCCTCGTCGAGGACAACAAGGTCTTTCGCGAAGCGCTCGAGCTTCTGCTCGGCCTGCGCTCGGACGTGGAGATCGTCGCCGCGATCGGCGACGGCGCGGCTGCCGCGGCGGCGGCGAAGGAGCACAACCCGGACGTCGTGCTGATGGACTACCGCCTGCCGGGCATCGACGGCGTCCAGGCG
This sequence comes from Actinomycetes bacterium, assembly GCA_031394165.1. Taxonomy (GTDB): domain Bacteria; phylum Actinomycetota; class Thermoleophilia; order Gaiellales; family Gaiellaceae; genus Palsa-739. The sequence goes on along the minus strand of JANMWV010000195.1, from coordinate 2,099 downwards.
ACCGCCGCAGTGCTCGAAGCGTGCCCCGCGACCGCGGTCGTCTGCTTGACCGCGTCGGCGAACGCGCGCGAGGTCGAGGCGCTCTACGAGGCAGGCGCGGCCGCCTGCCTCACGAAGGACCAGGAGCTCGAGGAGATCGTCGACGCGATCAAGCACGCGGCACGACGTGTCGCCCCAGCCGATCTGTGACACGGCCCGACTCGTGAACCTCACGGCCGACAACACCGCGATCGTCCTCGACTCGACCGCCGACGCCTCCGGCGCCGCGGAGCGCTTCGCGAACTGGCGTGTCGTGCCGCTGTACGTCAACTTCGGCACCGAGAGCTTCCGCGACGGCGTGGACCTCACGGCCGAGGAGTTCTACGCGCGGCTGCGCACGTCGACCGAGCTGCCCACGACCTCGCAGCCGACGCCGAGCGACTTTCTCGCCTGCTACGGGGAGCTCGAACGCTACGAGCGCATCCTCTCGCTGCACCTCGCCGCGAGCCTGTCAGGCACGTTCCAGAGCGCGGGCACCGCTGCGGCCGAGCTCGGCGGCGGGCGCGTGCGCACGATCGATACGGAGACCGCCTCCGCCGGGGTTGCGATGCTCGCGTTCGCGATCCAACGCAGGCTCGAGCGCGGCACGACCGACGAGGAGGTCGATGCGCTCGTCGAGCGCTACAAAGTGGAGCACGGGCTTCTGTTCACCGTCGACACGCTCGAGTACCTCGCGCGCGGGGGACGCATCGGCCGCGCGAAGGCGTTTGCCGGCGAACTGCTGCACGTCAAGCCGATCCTCTCGATCCGCAAGGGCGAGGTGATCCCGATCAAGCGCGTGCGCGGTGCGCGCAAGGCGTTCCAGGAGTTCGTCGACGCGCTCGAGTCCGAGACGAAGGACGAGCCGGGGCTGCGCATCGGTCTCGCGCACGCCGCCGCGCCCGAGAAGGCCGCCGAGCTCGAGAAGATGGTGCGCGACCTACGCCCGAGTGCGCAGATCGACATCGAGACGATGCTCGGCGCGGTGATCGGCGCGCACGCAGGACCCGGCACGGTCGGCTTCTTCTGGTTCGCCGACACCGTCTAGTGGTCTAACCGGCAACGTTCGCCGGGTCTCCGGCCCGCGATCACGCTGCGCGGGAGTCCACCGTCGCCTTCGTCAAGGCAACCAGCCTTGACTCAGGTGCCGACGGCCTCCCGCTTGGTGCTCACGACCCGGAAACCGGGCAACCTCACCGGTCAAACCACTAGTCGTCGGCACCCTCGTTCTCGATCCTGCCACGCGTCGGGCGGATCGTCGGCGTCGTTGTCTTCGGCCCGACGGGAACACTCGTCACGCCCGTCACGCGCGGCTGCAACTGCCCGACCGGGTCGTTGCCGGCGTTCGCCCGGCCGAGCAGCACGAGGTTGAGCAGGACCGCCGCGGCCGCCGCGGCGCCGACGAGCAGCGCCGCGAGCAGCAGCGGGGTGAGGCGCCGCTTCCTCACGCGGCTTGCACCTCGACGATGCTGATCGCGCCCATCGGGCAGGCGGCGGCCGCCTCGAGTACACGTGGGTCATCGCTCGTGCCCACCCGGAGTTGGGCCTTGTCGTGCGTGTCGAGCTCGAATACGTCAGGGGCGAGGTCGGCGCAGTCGCCGAAGCCGCTGCAGAGGGAACCGTCGATCACGATGCGGTACATCATGCGCTCCTTTCGAGTGCGGGTGCGGTTGTGGTGCGGATGCGAATGGGGCGGCTGAGCGCCCGCCAGGCCGTGGCGAAGCCGACGGAGCCCACCGCCCCGAGATAGAGGCCGAGTGCCCACGGGCGCGAGGTGTCGGTCCCGGCGGTAAGGCCGTGGACGGTGCCCATGAGGAAGACGAGGAACGTCGCCCAGTGCAGGCGGCGCCAGTTGCGCGCGCCGATCCAGCGCCGGAGCGAGAACGAGACGGTGATGAGTGCCGCGAGCTCGGCTGCGAGCACGCCGAACGCGACCGCCGTCGGCCGGTAGGACGACAGGAACGGGACGAACAGTGCGGCGAGCGGCATGTGCACCGTGCGGTCGAGCACGAGCGCGACGCCGTGCAGCGCGAGCATCCCCAGACCGAGGAGTGCGAGGAAGCGGTGCACGTCGACGACCG
>JANMWV010000187.1:0-2285 GCA_031394165.1 Actinomycetes bacterium | reverse complement strand
GCCTGCGCCGCCTCCTCCGACTCGGCCGCGACGGCGGCGATCGGCTGGCCCTTGTAGCGCACCTCGCCGTCGGCGAGCAGCGGCTCGTCGCCGGGGACGCCGAGCCCCTCGAGGTGCCCGTAGACGTTCCGCGGGACGTCGGCGCACGTGACGATCGCGTGGACGCCGGCCAGCTTCTCGGCCTTGGTCGTGTCGAGCTTCGTGATCGCCGCGTTGTCGTGCGGCGAGCGGAGCGCTTTCACCCAGAGCAGCCGACCGACACGAATGTCGTCGACGTACTGCGTGCGGCCGGTGACGTGGCCGACGCCGTCGTAGCGCGGGAGTCGTGCGCCGACGGCCTTCACGCCGGGCTCCCGTTGGCGCGTGACGCAGCCATCACCGCGTCGATGATCTTCACGTAGCCGGTGCAGCGGCAGTAGTGGCCGCCGAGTGCCTCCTGCACGTCCTCGCGCTCCACCGGGCCGCCCTTGCGCGCGATCAGCGCCGTCGCCGCAACCACCATGCCGGGAGTGCAGAAGCCGCACTGCGCGGCGTAGTGCTCGTGGAACGCGGCCTGCACCGGCGAAAGATTCTCTGCCTCGCCGAGGCCCTCGAGCGTCGTGATCGACGCGCCGTCGACCGTGACGACCGCGGTGAGGCACGACCGCCGCGGCTCGCCGTCGACGAGAACGGTGCACGTGCCGCAGCCGCCCTGCTGGCACCCCGCCTTCGGGCTCGTGATCTCGAGCTCCTCGCGGAGCACCTGCAACAGCGTGGTGAGCGGCGGGCTCGTGATTGCGTGCTCGCGACCGTTGACGGTCAGGTTCATGCGCTCTCCAGCTGGTCGAGAGCCCGCCGCAGGAGCACGGGCAGCATCTTCCGGCGGTAGTCGGCCGAGGCCAGGGCGTCGGTCACGGGCTCCACGTCCTTCAGGACGTCGTCCGGGTTGCGGCTCTGCTCCACCGCGCGCGCGCGCACGGCGAACCGGCTGACACCGGAGACGCCGACGCGCAGGTCGCCGTTCGCCTCGCAGACCGCGACGTTCGCGACCGAGAACGAGTGTGCATGCCGGCGGCGCATCAGCTCGAAGCCGGACTTGCCGGAGGGGCGGTCGTATTCGATCTCGAGCACGAGCCGAGCCCGGCGGTCGCCCGCGAGGAAGTCCTCGACGGGCTCCGTGCGCTCCCCGCCCTTGCCGGCCGAGCGGACGCGCGCGCCGAGCGCGATCAGCGGCGCACCGAGGTCTCCGCGCTGCGCGCCGATTCCCGGGAACGCGCAGAGGTTGCCGCCGAGGGTCGCCGTGCGGCGCACCTCGCCGTCGGCGACGTGCTCGGCGAAGCGCGTGAGCAGGTCGTCGGTTCCCGCGACGAGCGCCGCGATCGTGGTCATCGCGCCGATCCGGACGACGTCGCCGCCGGCGTCGAGCGTGTCGAGGCCGCTGCGATGCAGGAGTAGGGTGCGCGCCGGCTGGAGCCGGCCTGCGGCGATCTCCGGCAGCAGGATCGTGCCGCCGCCCAGCACCACCACGTCGCCGCCGTCGCCGAAGAGCCCGGCGGCCTCCTCGGGGGACGTCGGAATGAGCGCCTCGGCCGCCATGCCGCGATTCTGCGTCGGATCGAGCTTCAGGTCAAACGCGAACCGCTCAACCCGCGTCAACACCTCCGGCAATGCACGGGGTACGCTCCGCGCATGCCCTTCGCCTCGATCGACGAGCTCGAGTCGGCACTCGCACGTGCGTCGTACCTGCCCGATCGCGGGCTCTCGACCGCGCTCTACCTCTCGCTGACCCTCGAGAAGCCGCTGCTGCTCGAAGGCGAGGCCGGTGTCGGCAAGACCGAGGCCGCGAAATCGATCGCGCAGGCGCTCGGTGCGCGCCTGATCCGCCTGCAGTGCTACGAGGGCCTCGACGTCGCTCACGCCGTCTACGAGTGGAACTACGCGAGACAGCTGCTGCACATTCGTGCTGCGCAGGAGGGAACGGTCGACGAGGCGGAGCTCTTCGGGCCCGAGTTCCTGATCCGGCGGCCGCTGCTGGAGGCCGTGGAGGCCGAGGAGCCGGTCGTGCTGCTGATCGACGAGATCGACCGCGCCGACGAGGAGTTCGAGGCGTTCCTGCTCGAGCTCCTGTCGGACTTCCAGATCACGGTGCCCGAGCTGGGCACGATCGTCGCGAAGCAGCGGCCGTACGTGATCCTCACGTCGAACCGGACGCGCGAGCTGCACGACGCGCTCAAGCGCCGCTGCCTCTTCCACTGGATCAGCCATCCGTCGATCGAGCGCGAGATCGAGATCGTGACGCTGCGCGT
>JANMWV010000186.1:0-4157 GCA_031394165.1 Actinomycetes bacterium | reverse complement strand
CCTCATCGCCAACCAGAAGATCGGCGCCGTGAAGGACATCCTCCCGGTGCTCGAGCAGGTCATCCAGGCGGGTCGCCCGCTGGTGATCGTGGCCGAGGACGTCGAGGGCGAGTCGCTCGCGACGATCGTGGTCAACAAGCTGCGCGGCACCTTCACCGCCGTGGCCGTCAAGGCCCCGGGCTTCGGCGACCGCCGCAAGCGCATGCTCGAGGACATCGCGATCCTCACGGGCGCCGAGGTGATCACCGAGGAGATGGGCCTCAAGCTCGAGAACACGAAGCTCTCGCAGCTCGGGCACGCCCGCCGCGTGGTCGTCGACAAGGATTCGACGACGATCATCGACGGCGCCGGCGAGGCCGACGCCATCAAGGGCCGCATCAAGCAGCTCAAGGGCGAGATCGAGAACACCGACTCCGACTTCGATCGCGAAAAGCTCCAGGAGCGCCTCGCGAAGCTGTCGGGCGGCGTCGCGGTCGTCAAGGTGGGCGCTTCCACCGAGACCGAGATGAAGGAGAAGAAGCACCGCGTCGAGGACGCGCTGCAGGCTGCACGGGCCGCCCTCGAAGAGGGTCAGGTTCCGGGCGGCGGTGTCGCGCTCATCAACGCCGCGGACGCAGTCCGCGACACGCTTCTCGCCGGGCTCGAGGGCGACGAGCGCACGGGTGCGCAGATCATCCTCAAGGCGCTCGAGGAGCCGCTCCGCCAGCTGTCGGCGAACGCGGGCCTCGAGGGCTCCGTCGTCGTGCAGCAGGTGCGCGGCGCGAAGCCCGGCTGGGGTATGAACATCGAGACCGGCCAGGTCGAGGACCTGCTCAAGTCCGGGATCGGCGATCCGACCATGGTCACCCGCTCGGCGCTGCAGAACGCCGCGTCGATCGGCAAGAACATCCTCACCACCGAGGCGATCGTCGCCGAGGCTCCCGAGAAGGCCGGGGCCGGAATGGGCGGCATGCCCGACATGGGCGGGATGATGTAACGAGCCCGTGAGCTCAGACCTGGGGAACCGAATGATCCAGGTCTGAGCCCCCGGGTTGTGTCCGATTTTCGGGCTCCGCCCGGGGCGGCTCGGCAGGACGTGCGAAGGGCCGGCTCACGCCGGCCCTTCGTCGTTTCGGGCCGGACCAGAGAAACGGCGCCGGGAGGCGCCGTTTCGATCCACTTGGGGAGTGGGGAGGGTGGGTAGTAGTTCGATTATCGGCAGCGGGCGGCCGACCTTTAGCCCCAGTTGCGAGTCAGAAACCGTAGCGCTGCTCCTGCCAGTAGTCGGCCTCGTTGTGATAGCCGTACCGCTCCCAGAAGCCGGGTCTGTCGGCGGCCGTGAGCTCGATCCCGCGCAGCCATGTGGCGCTCTTCCAGAAGTACGTTGACGGGACGAACAGCCGCACCGGCCAGCCGTGCTCGGGCGTCAGCGGCTCGCCGTCGGCCTCGTAGACGACGAGCGCGTGCTCGTCCTCGATCGCGGCGAGCGGGACGTTGGCCGTGAAGCCCTGCTCGGCGTGCGCGACCGCGAACCGCGCGCTCGGCTTCGGCTTGCAGAGCGTCGCGAGCTCGCTCCAGCGGACGCCCTTGAAGTGCGCGTCGAAGCGGCTCCAGCGGGTGACGCAGTGGATGTCGATCGTCACCTCGGTCGCGGGTAGCCCGCGCAGCTGTTCGTACGTGAGCGAGACCGGCTTCTCCACCTCGCCCGAGAGCTCGAGCGTCCACGTGGCGAGATCGACCTCGGGCACGTCGCCGGCGTGCAGCACGGGCCACTTGTCGGTGAGGTACTGGCCGGGCGGGAGCCGCGCGGGGTCGTAGCCGGCCGCGCGCACCTTGTCCTCCGCCTTGGACCGGAAGAGCGCCATCGGTTCCTAGACTAGTGGGCGTGGATATCGCTACACGAGCGCGCGCGTCGATACGCGTCGCGGGGGCCGACGCGGGGGACTATCTCCAGCGCATGGTCTCGAACGACGTCGACGCGCTCGCCGTCGGCGAGGCGTGCCCGGCGCTGCTGCTGACGGCGAAGGCGCGGGTGATCGCGCCGGTCGTGGTCTGGCGGCGCGGCGAGCAGGACTACCTCATGCTGACAGAGCCCGAGCTCGGCGAGGTCGTGCGCGCACTGCTCGTGCGCATGCGGCTGCGGGCGCAGTGCGAGATCGAGCCGGAGGAGCACGCGTCGGTGCTCGTGTTCGGCGGTGCTGAGGGATTCCGCACCGACTTCGACGGCGCGCGCGAGCTGCTCGACTCCGGGCTCGCGCCGACGCTCGACGCGGAGGAGCTCGAGCGGCGGCGGATCGAGGCCGGCGTGCCGCGCTGGGGCCGCGAGATCGACGAGCGGATCCTCCCGGCGGAGGCCGGTCTCGACGTGACGCACGTCGACTTCGGCAAGGGCTGCTATCCCGGCCAGGAGCCGATCGCGCGGCTGCACTACCGCGGCCATCCGAACCGCGGCCTGCGCGTCGTCGAGCTCGAGGAGATCCCGGAGCCCGACACGGAGCTCGTGCACGAGGGCAAGACGGTCGGCCGAGTGACGAGCTCGGCCCGCCGGCCGGACGGCTCCGTCGTCGCACTCGCGTACGTCCGCAGCGAGGTGCCCGCAGACGCGCCGCTCGAGCTCGCGCATGCCACGACTTGAGCAGGCGGACTGGTGGTCGATCCGCCGCGCGCAGAATCGCAAGCCGGCGACGTACCGCTGCCCGCTCTGCGGCTACCGGCTGCACGCGATGAGCCCGCACGTGCTGCTCGCCCCGCAGGGCGACACGAGCCGGCGGCGGCACGCGCACGCGGAGTGCGCCGAGGCGGCGCGGCGCCAGGGACGGCTGCCGAGCTACGACGAGTGGCGGAAGACGCAGCCGCGCGGCCCGAGCCTCCTCGCGCGCCTGCTGCGCCGGGTCTGAAAGTACGCAAGTCGCGCGCCGCCGCTGCCGATAGGAGAGGTGATGGCCGCGGCAGCTGTCCAGCAGTTCGAGCAGGAGGACGCCTACGTCCTCGTGCCCCCGGGCGACCGGCAGGGGCAGTCGCCGGACCGGTACGTGCTCCACCACAGAGGGTGCCTGCTTCTCGTGAGTACGAACGGCGCGCTGCTGCTCGCCGCGCGCCCGAGATGGTGCGGCACGAAGCGCGAGCTGGTCGACTGGACGATGCGCGAGGCCGGTACGCCGCCGGCGTCCTGTCCGACGTGCGAGCCGTAAGGCGGCGGTTCCTAGCGCAGCAGCGGAACGACGCGGTCGCAGAGCAGGCGGATGCCGTCGGCGGTCGTGAGCCCCTGCGGCGTCCCGAACTCGACGCGCATCGCCCCGGCGTCGAAGAGCCGGATCGCGTGCGCCGCGACCTCCTCCGGCGTTCCGGCGAGCACGAAGCGGTTCAGCGGCACCGGGTCGCCGGGCTTCAACCCGAGCGTCGGGTCGAGCCCGCCGACGACGTCGAGGTACATCTCCACCTCGCGCGCAGCGTGGGCGCGCGCCGCGTCGCCGTCCTCGTCGACGACGGTGACGGCGCCGACGACGATCCCGACGTCGTCGTTGCCGATCCACTCGCGCATCAGCTTCACCATCTCCGGGTTCGCGCAGCCGCCGATCTTGACCTCGTCGGCGTGCTCGGCCGCGAGTGCGGCCATCCGCGGCTTCCAGGTGCCGATCATCAGCGGCACGCGCGCGCGCGCCGGCGTGTACTCGAGACCCGCGCCCGGCGCGAGCGTGAACAGCTCCCCAGCGAAGCCGCTTCGGTCGCCTGCGTGCAAGCGCCGCACGATCTCCACCGCTTCGCGCATGCGCTGCACGGGGCGCCGCTCGTCGAGCCCGAGCCGGTCGAGCCATGCGCCGGCGACGAGGCCGAGATAGGCCCGGCCCCCCGACGCCAGGTCGAGGGCTGCGGCCTGCCCCGCGAGCTCGACGGGGTGGAGCGTCGACGGATTGAGCGCGGCCGGGCCGATGCGCACGCGCTCGGTCGCGCCGGCGATCAGGAGCAGCGGGTAGATCGCCGGCTGGAAGAGCAGGTCGTGGAAGACGGAGATCACGTCGAAGCCGGCCGCCTCCGCGCGTTGTGCGAACGCGACGTACTCCTCCGGGCTCTTGTCGGACTGGAGGCCCAGCCCGAGCTCGCTCAGGTCAGCTCCTCGGTGACGAGCGTCCGCTCGCCGGTCCGCTCGATGCGCATGATCAACCGCTCGTCGGGATCGG
>JANMWV010000009.1:0-7227 GCA_031394165.1 Actinomycetes bacterium | reverse complement strand
ACGGTCGACGCGTTGTACGGCCCGCCGTACGTGGCCCCGGCCGCGGTGACGCCGAAGCCGGTCGCCGTGCCGGACGTATGCGTGCCGTGCCCGTTGCAGTCGAGCGGGTTCGGGTCGGGATGCGTCACCGGCTGGTAGCTGGCCGACGACGAATCGGCGTTGTAGCTGTCGCCGACGAAGTCGTAGCCGCCCTTCACCTTCGGGGCGCCAGACCCGAACAGCGCCGGATTCGCCGGTGCGGTGCTCGTGGCCGCCGCTGCGCTGAACGCCGCGGCAGTACCGGGCCCGCCGAAGTCGGCGTGCGTGTAGTCGACGCCGGTATCGATGACCGCGACCTTCACGCCGTTCCCGGTCAGGTTCGACGCGCTTCCCCACGCAGTGGGTGCACCGATCAGCGGCACGCCGTTGACGTTGTCCGGAACCGAATAGAGACCGACTGTCGCGATACCCGTGACGCCCGGAAGCGCCGCCAGCGCCGGCAGGTCGGACTGCTTGGCGTGGACGAGGATGCCGTTGTAGGCGTCCTGGGCCTTGCCGACGATCGTGCCGCCGGCCTTCGCGATGCTTCCCGAGATGCTGTCCTGCTTGGACTTCAGGTCGGCGCGAATCGCGGCCTTCTCCGAGGCAGAGAGCTGCGTCCCGTTCGCCCGGGCGTTCGCCTCGGCGACAGCGACGGGGTTCCCGGCCATGCTCAGCATGGCGGACACCGGCTTACTGCTCATCGACGCCGGAAGCCAGTTGGCTCCCGCGCGGTCCGCGAGACCGGCGCTCGCCGGATCGATTCTCTGGAAACGTGGCGTCGCCGCGCCGGACTCATCGTCCGCGGCGGCGGAAACTGCACTCAGCGCGACGAGCGCGCACATGACCGATACGGCCCAGACCCCACGTCTGACCACGCGTGGACGCCTTGCCGGCCCTCCGACACGACTCGTAAACAAGATGTTCTCCTCTCCCCTTTTTTAACGACGTTGAGCCGACCCAAGCTCAGCCCTCTATCCCAGCCTGTGGTGACCCTCTCCCGGGCCGACGTCACCTACGGCTCGCTGATAGTGCTCCTGTTCCGGGGGAGCGTCAAGGGGTTGTAAGCGATATTCTGTCGTGTTACGAGCCGTGAGGCTTGGCCATCGCGCGGTAGTCGAGCGCCTCGTCCAGGACGGACTCCTCGACACCCTTCTCGCGGGCGACCTCGCGCAGCGAGCGGCCCGAGGCGGCGGCTTCCTTGACGATCTCGCTCGCCTTGTCGTAGCCGATGAAGGGGTTGAGCGCCGTCGCGGCGGAGAGCGTCGATTCGGCGTAGTGCAACGCGTTCTCCCGCTGGGCCTCGATGCCGTCGACGCACTTCTCCGCGAACAGGCGGCTCGCGCTCGCGAGCAGCTTCACCGAGTCGAGGATGTTGCGCGCGATGAGCGGCACGAAGACGTTCAGCTCGAAGTGCCCCTGCATGCCGCCGATCGTGATCGCGACGTCGTTGCCGATCACTTGCGCGGCGACCTGCGTCACGACCTCGGGAATCACGGGATTGACCTTGCCCGGCATGATCGAGCTGCCCTTCTGGAGCTCCGGGAGCGCGATCTCGGCCAGGCCCGCACGCGGGCCGGAGCCCATGAAGCGGAGGTCGTTCGCGATCTTCGTCAGCGAGACGGCGACGGACTTCAGCGCGCCGGACGCCTCGACGATCCCGTCGCGGGCGGCCGTCGCTTCGAACAGGTCGGGCGGCGCCGAGATCGGGAGGCCGGTCTCCTCGCAGAGGAGCGCGCGGACGCGCGCGGCGAACTCCGGGTGGGTGTTGAGGCCGGTGCCGACGGCGGTGCCGCCGAGCGGGATCTGGCCGAGGCGGGGCAAAGCGTCCTGCACGCGCGCGATGCCCTGGCGCACCTGGGCCGCATAACCCGCGAACTCCTGGCCGAGCGTGACCGGCACGGCGTCCATCCAGTGCGTGCGGCCGGACTTGATCACGTCGTCGAACTCCGTCGCCTTCGCCTCGAGCGACGCGCCGAGCAGGTCGAGCGCCGGCAGCAGGTCGTGCACGATCTCGTCGAGCGCGGCGAGGTGCACCGCCGACGGGAAGACGTCGTTCGACGACTGCCCCATGTTCACGTCGTCGTTTGCGTGCACGCCCTCGCCCGCGAGCGTCGCGAGCACCTCGTTCGCGTTCATGTTCGAGGACGTGCCGGAGCCGGTCTGGAAGACGTCGATCGGGAACTGGTCGTCGAGCTCGCCGTTCGCGATCCGCGTGGCGCCCGCAGCGATGCGGTCGGCCTTGTCGCGGTCGAGGAGCCCGAGGTCGGCGTTCACGCGCGCGGCGGCGCCCTTGATGCGCCCGAGCCAGCGTGCCACCGGGGCCGGGATCGGCTCCCCGGAGACCGGGAAATTGGCGATCGCCTTGGTCGTCTCGCCGCCCCAGAGCTGCTCGTTCGGCTCGGTCTTGCTCATCGAATCGAGTGTAGAGACGGCACCGTTTCCGTGCGGCATGGTTCGGACCTCCTCGTCGACGTGGGAGGTCACACGTTCCCGCACCGCCGGGGTGCCCGAATCCGCGGGCACGCCGATGTTCTGTGCGGAGAATTGCTGAGGCTAGTGCCCGACGATTCCGGCGTAGGTGTCCGTGTTGCCGAAGCTCGTCGCGCAAGCGGTGTCGGGATTCGGGGCGACAGCGGTCTTCGAGCCCGCATAGACGGCGCTGCGGTAGGCGCCGACGGCCGCGCACGGGGTCGCGTTCCGCACGTCCGTCCAGACCACGGTGGAGGTCACCGGCCCGGCGGCGATGTCGATGTAGTCGCCGATGAACTGCTCCTTCAGGTTGTTGTACGAGGAGCCGTCCGGATTCGACGAGGCAGTGCTGATCCGCAGCGGCGCCGTGAACGAGCCCGACGCAGGCGGCTTCTCGACGTAGTACGTGTCGTAGACCTGCACTCCCGTCTGCCACGGGCTCGCGGCGGGCGGCGCCGTGAGCGCGTCGAAGGCCACGGCGACGAGGCCGGACGGCGAGACGTCGACCGCCGGGAAGAAGGCGTTCCGGTCCGGCACCTGGGCGATCGTCCCGAGCTGCGTCCAGGTGACGCCGTCGGCGGAGACGGCCGCCTTGACGACGCCCACGCCGCCCGCGAAGTCGCACCAGACGACGTAGACCGCGTTCGAGCTCGGGTCGGCGGCCGGATGCGGATAGCAGTCGACACGCGCGCTCATGCCCGGCACCCGGTTGAAGAGGTCGACGGCGTCGAACGGCGTCCCCGAGAGCGGGTAGTCGGTCGTCGCCGCGATCGTGACCGGCGCAGCGAAGGTGGCCCCGCCGTTCTTCGAGACGGCGACGACCTGGAGATCGGGGTACTTGCCCTTCGAGTCGGCGTTCTCCGTCCAGAAGGCCTCGACGGTGCCGTCGGAGGCGACCGCGATCTGGCCGGTCTCGCGGTAGCCCTGCGCCGAGTTGTTGTTCGCGGCGCTCACCTGGACGGCCGGCGACCACGTGCGGCCCTCGTCGTCGGAGTGCGCGACGTACAGCTTCACGTTGCCGTTGCCCGCGCACGTGTTGCAGTAGTCGGCCCAGAACAGGTGCAGGCGGCCGAACCACGGGCTCGAGGCTCCCTTGTCCACGGCCAGCCACTCGTGGTCGTCGAAGTCGGACTTGTTGTCGGTCGACGTCGCCGCGACCGGAGCCGCCCAGGTGGCGCCGTCGTCGTACGACCGCGAGATCGTCACCTGCTCGCCCCCGAACTCGGGGAACGGGTCGGCAAGGCTCGCGTAGTACGTGGCCGAGCCGCAGCTCCAGGAGAAGCCTCCGCCGGCGCCACAGCGCCGCGGGCCGACGTCGATGCTCGGGTCGCCTCCGGAGAGGCGGCCGATCGTGTCGAAGCCGGGCAAGTAACCGCCCGTCCAAGAGCTCCCGTTCGGGGACGTGTAGTAGGCCGAGATCGGCCGTCCCGGCGTGAACGGGCAGGGGCTCGTGAGCGGCACCGCCGTCCCCTTGCACAGGTCGAGCGACAGCTCGTCGTTCGCGCCGGCGATCAGCGCGCCGGTCAACGGGTCGCGCGCGATCGACGGCTCGTTCTGCTTGTTCTGCGGAAACGCCGCGCCGTGGTCGAGGTCGACGTTCACGTTCGCGACGACCTTCGGCCCGGCAGCGGCGAGCGCGCTCGCGGCGAGCGCCAGCACCGCGGCGACCGCAGCGACCGCCATCCAGAATCCCTTCATGATTCCCCCTCCTCGTGACGACCCGGGGGAGCCTACGCCTGCGCGTTCTCGGCGGCTACCATCTCGGCCGCTTCGAGCAGCTCGTCCCAGGTGCAGAACTTCACGCGCGGGCGGCCGAGCTTCTCGCCGGCGGTGCGCTCGCGCTGGTCGATCGACGACCAGCCCGCATAGGAGATGTAGCGAATCCCGCGCGCCTCGAGAACGGCGTCGACGTCCCCGGCGGTCTTGCCCTTGGGCATGAGGCGTCCCTCGCGCAGGTCCTCGAGCAGCAGCTCGACCGTCTCGGTCGCGTCCTTCTTGTTCGTGCCGATCACGCCGGTGGGGCCGCGCTTGATCCAGCCGGTGGCGTAGACGCCCGGCACCTGGACGGCCGCCTCGTCGAGCACGCGACCGCGGTCGTTGCGGATCGTGCCTCGCTGCTCGTCGAAGGGAACATCCGGCAGCGCGACGCCGCGGTAGCCGACGCTCCGGAAGACGATGCCGGCGGGGAGCGTCTCGCGCTCGTCGGTCGGCACCGCCCGCAGGCCGCCGCGGCCGTCCGGCTCGAGGCGGTTGCGCACGAGCTCGACGGCCTCCACGCGCTCGTCGCCCGTCAGCGCGACGGGCGAGCGCAGGAAGCGGAGCACGAGCCGCTTCGGCTTGCCCTCGGGCGTGCGCGCGGCGTACTCGCGTAGCACGTCCAGGTTGCGCTGGGCGTTCGTGTCGCCCTCGAGCGCGGCCTCGCTCGCCGGATCGAGCTCGAGGTCGGCGGGGTCGACGATCACGTCTGCGCCGGCGAGCTCGCCGAGCTCGAGCAGCTCCGGGTTCGTGAACGCCGCCTGCACGGGGCCGCGCCGCCCGACCATCACGACCTCGCGGATGCCCGCGCCGCCGATCGCCTCGATCGCCGCGTCGGTCGTGTCGGTGGGAGTCAGCTCCTCCGGCGTCAGCGCGAGCATCCGCGCGACGTCCACCGCGACGTTGCCGTTCCCGATCACGACCGCACGCTCGCCCGAGAGGTCGAACTCGAGGTGCTGGTGGTCGGGGTGGCCGTTGTACCAGGCGACGAACTCGGTGGCCGGCCACGATCCGGGCAGGTCTTCTCCGGGGATGCCCATGTGGCGGTCGCTTTGCGCGCCGAAGGCGTAGATCACCGCGTCGTAGAGCTCGAGCAGGTCGCCGTGCCCGATGTCGCGGCCGACCTCGACGTTGCCGAGGAAGCGAAAGCCCGGCCGGCCGGCGATCTTCTCGAACGCGCGCGAGACCGACTTGATCTTCGGGTGGTCGGGCGCGACGCCGAGCCGGACGAGCCCCCACGGCGTCGGCAGGCGCTCGATCACGTCGACCTCGGCGGGAACCTCGCCGCCCAGCAGCGCGCCGGCGGCGTAGAAGCCGGCCGGCCCCGAGCCCACGACGGCCACCCGGAGCGGCCGTTCCACGTCGTTCGCGCCCATCGGCGCGGATGCTACGCGCCCGTCGGCGGCGAGCCGACACCGGTCGTCCAGGCTCGATGCGCGAGCAGCGCCGCGGCCGCGTAGATCGCGAGTGCGTCGACGACGTGCAGGAAGCCGAGCGCCGGCACCGAGCGGCCGAGCGCCGCGAAGGGGAACTGGAGCACCGCGAGCACGAGCAGTCCGCCGGACCACGCGATCGCGCTCGAACCGAGTCGTCCGGCAACCGCGGCGACGAGCAGCAGCAGGATCACGACGGCGATCACGGAGCCGAGCGCCGCGTGGGCGCCGAAGCCGTGGTCGAACGTCTTCACCGAGGCCGCATGGTCGTGCTTCGCGGTGTGGAGCGCGTAGAAGACGCCGTAGCCTGCGAACGAAACCTGCACGACGATCGCGGCGAACAGCACGGAGGTGAGGTACTTGAAGGCGTTGGTCATGAGGCCGACCCTACAGACCGGTCCAGCCGGAGCCGATAGCGCAGCCATGCGGCTTTCCCGCCTCCTGCCTGTGGTGCTCGGCGTACTTGCCGCCACGGCCACGTTCAGCGGCGGCGCGGCGGCCGGCCCACCCGGCTTCGTGCTGTTCGACGTGCACAGCGACCTGGCCGCCGGCGCCCACAACGCGTTCGGCGACGTGAAGGTCTGGAAGCGGCAAGCCGCACTCGCGAGCCGTGCCCACGGCGCGACGCTCGTCCGCTGCGGCAGCGACTGCACCTTCGGGCCCGGCTGGCTTGCCTTCTCGCGGCCACCGACACTCTCGGCGGCCGACGTCCTCAGCGCAAAGGCGCGGCGCTCCACGTTCGGCTGGGGGGTCGTCGTGACCCTGACCTCCCGGGGCAAGACGAGCCTCGCCCGCTTCCACCGGCGGGCCTCGCTCTCGGGCAAGACGCGCGGGGTGCCCGACGCGCTCGTTCTCGTACTCGACGGCACGATCGTCGCCCAGCCGCTCGCGAACCAGATCGTGACGAATCAGATCGCGACCGGGAAGCCGACACTCGAGCTGCCCGGCTTCAGCCGCGCGAACGCGCTCCGCGCCGCGAAGCTGCTCAACCGCTAAGGAGCAGCCGGCTTAGTGGCTGCAGCCGGAGCCGCAGGCGCCGGCGGGCGGTTCAGATGACGACGACTCAGCGCCCGGCTCGTCTTCGGCCGCGCTCGTGAAGGATTGCCCGCAGCCGCAGGACGCGACGGCGTTCGGGTTGTCGATCTTGAACCCGGACTCCTGGATCGTCTCGAGGTAGTCGACGCTGCAGCCGCTCAGATGCGGGGCGCTGAACGGGTCGACGACCACCTGGACGCCCTCGCACTCGAACGCGAGATCGCCCTCCTGGGCGCCGCGGTCGAAGCCGAGGCCGTACTGGAAGCCGGAGCAGCCGCCGCCCTCGACCGCGACCCGGAGCACCGAGACGTCGGTGTCCTCGGCCATCAGGTCGCGGATCTTCGCCGCCGCGGCGGGCGTCAGCGAGATCAGCGAATCGGTGCGCTCCTGGAGCTCCATCGTGGATGCATGGTACCAAGGGAAGGGGCTGCTACGGAGAGGACTTAGTAACAGCCGCCTCACGCATGGCTTCTTGCGTTCCGCTTCTCCAAGTGCAGCGCTCCCGGCCTTGCTA
>JANMWV010000099.1:0-4173 GCA_031394165.1 Actinomycetes bacterium | reverse complement strand
CCATGAACATCGATCCGCTCGAGACACATCTGCTCGACATGCTGCGCGCGCTGCCGGCCGGCGCCCGCGGCGACGCCGGTGAGGCAGAGGCGATCTGGCGCGCGCAGATCCGCAGCCGGCTGTGCGACTTCGCGGCGCGCTACCTGCAGACCACGGGCCGCAGCTTCTACTCGATCGCATCGGCAGGGCACGAGAGCAACGCAGCGGTCGCGCTCGCGCTGCGGCCGACCGACCCGGCGCTGCTGCACTACCGCTCCGGCGCCTTCTACCTCGCGCGGGCGGAGCAGGTGGGCCGGGACGGTGTCGCGGACATTCTGCGCGGCGTGACGGCGGCGACCTCGGAGCCGATCGCGGGGGGCCGCCACAAGGTCTTCGGCAACCACGCGCTCGCCGTGATCCCGCAGACGTCGACGATCGCCTCGCATCTGCCGCGCGCGGTCGGCGTCGCATTCGCGATCGGGCGCGCGGCGAAGCTCCGTGTCGAGTCGGTCTGGCCGGCGGACGCCGTCGTCGTGTGCAGCTTCGGCGACGCGTCCGTCAACCATGCGACGGCGCAGGCGGGCCTGAACAGCGCGGCGCACCTTGCGCACCAGGGGCTGCCGCTGCCGCTCCTCTTCGTCTGCGAGGACAACGGGCTCGGGATCAGCGTCCGCTCGCCGCAGGGTTGGGTCGAGTCGGCGCTCCGCGCGCGGCAGTCGCTGCGGTACGAGGCCGCGCCCGGCGACGACCCGGAGCTCGTGCTCGAGACGGCGCAGGAGCTCGTCGACTGGATCCGCGAGCGGCGTCGGCCCGCCGTCCTCCACCTGCGCACCGTGCGCTACCTCAGCCACGCCGGCGCGGACGTCGAGACGGCGTACCGGACGCAGCAGGAGATCCGCGCCGACTTGGACGCCGACCCCCTGCTCGCCACCGGGCGCTGGCTCGCGGCTGCAGGCGTGCGGACCGGGGAGGAGCTGGCGGCGGACTACCTCGCGGAGCGCGAGCGTGTGCGCGCGGCTGCGGACGAGGCTGCGCGCCTGCCACAGCTGGGGACGGCGGAGGAGGTGATGCGGCCGCTCGCGCCGCGGACGACACGGCCGCGTGCAGTCGCGTCCGGCGGCGGCGAGGCAGTGACGCTCGCCCAGGCGATCAACGTCGCGCTCGCCGCCGCGCTCGAGCGCGACCCGACGCTGCTGCTCTTCGGCGAGGACGTCGCGGTCAAGGGCGGCGTCTACGGCGTGACGCGAGGGCTGCAGCGGCGCTACAGCGCGGGCCGCGTCTTCGACACGCTGCTCGACGAGACGTCGATCCTCGGCCTCGCGCTCGGCGTCGCGACCAGCGGCTTCCTGCCGGTGCCGGAGATCCAGTACCTCGCGTACCTGCACAACGCCGAGGACCAGCTGCGCGGCGAGGCGGCAACGCTGCAGTTCTTCTCGCAGGGCCAGTACCGCAACGGGATGGTCGTGCGCGTCGCGGGCTACGGCTACCAGAAGGGATTCGGCGGCCATTTCCACAACGACAACGCGGTCGGCGTGCTCCGCGACATCCCCGGAATCGTGATCGCATCACCGGGCAGGCCCGACGACGCCGCCGCGATGCTGCAGACGTGCATCGACTCGGCGAGCGCCGACGGCAGCGTGTGCGTCTTCCTGGAGCCGATCGCGCTCTACCACACGCGCGACCTGTACGAGGACGGCGACGAGCGGTGGCTCGCGCCGGCTGCCGGCGCCGCGCCGCTCGGCGCGGCTCGCACCTACGGGGACGGCAGCGACCTCACGATCGTGTCCTGGGCGAACGGGCTGCGCATGTCGCTGCGCGTCGCGCGCGCCCTCGACGCGCAGGGCGTCCGCACTCGCGTGGTCGACCTCCGCTGGCTCGCGCCGCTCCCGGTCGATGACGTTCTGCGCGAGGCGGCCGTGACCGGCCGCGTGCTCGTCGTCGACGAGACGCGCCGCACCGGCGGCGTCTCGGAGGGGGTTGTGGCTGCGCTCGTCGACGCCGGCTTCGACGGGCGGCTCGCGCGCGTCGCGAGCAAGGACTCGTTCATCCCGCTCGGCGACGCCGCGAGCCTCGTGCTGCTCTCGGAAGCGGAGATCCGGCAGGCCGCGCTCGTGCTCTGCGCCGGCTAGCGCAGGGCTTCACCAGTTGTGTGGCACGAGGTCAGGTCCGACGACGTGGCTGACTTCGGGGCCGGTCACGTCGTGGGTGAAGTGGGCGCCGTACCAGACGACGACATCTTCGCCCTCGATCGGCTCGCCGTTGTTGAACTTGCCGATGTGGATGCGCGTGTTCGGCGCAGGCTCGTCGTCGATCTCGCCGGGGTGCCAGCGCAGGAGCCAGACGTCGCCGACGGCGTATGGGTCGCCCGCCGC
Source organism: Actinomycetes bacterium (assembly GCA_031394165.1). Taxonomy (GTDB): domain Bacteria; phylum Actinomycetota; class Thermoleophilia; order Gaiellales; family Gaiellaceae; genus Palsa-739. The sequence goes on along the minus strand of JANMWV010000099.1, from coordinate 1,822 downwards.
GGTGTGGTCGTTCGCTCCGGGGACGATGTCGTAGGCCGCTCCTGAGGGAACGTGCTGAACGCGCCACCGCCGCTTGTGGGCCGGATCGCGCAGGCGCATGACCTCGAAGGCGGCGGTGTGCCACTTCGATCTGCCGGCGATCGGCGGGTCGTTGAACTCGCAGACGGCGTTGTTCGCGGCGGTGCGAACGTCGAAGTCGAGCCGCCAGTAGACGTGATGGTGGTGCTTGTTGCACACGCACGAGCTCGAAGTGGCGTCGAATGCGAAGCGCGGCCGGATCGTGCCGTCGGCGTGCAGCCGCCACTCGCTGATGTAGCGATACCAGCCGGCTTCCAACTCGGAGACCAGCACGACCTCGTCTCCGTCGACGTAGATGGCGGTGCCGAGAAACGTGCCCGTGTCGGAGCCGGTGTCGAGGATCGTCTTCGCCGGGGTCGGGCAGAGCAGGAACCCCGGCGCGACGAGCTTGCCGGTCGCCCGGATCATCCCCTCCTGGTACTGCCAGTCGCGATAGGGGCCGCAGGCGTCCTTGTCGTAGCGAACGTTGAGGATCGGGACGTGCGCCTGGTAGAGCACCCGCTTGCCGCGATAGTCGACGTAGCGCAGCTCGACCCCGGAGCCGGACGCGCCCGACGACGCCGAGGGGCGCACGGCCAGGAAGCGCCAGAGCAGCGTCGCGCCCCGGTAGACGGAGACCCAGCATTGGCCGGCGACTCCCTGCCCGGTGGTCGCCTGGTCGGCCGCGAGCGGAACGCCGCAGAGGCCGGTATTCGCAAGCGCCGTCGGCGGGGCGCCCAGCTCGTAGCGCTCGACCCGGCGGCGGATCATGTTCACGCCCACGATCTCGTGTCCCGTCTTCCGCCGTCCGGCGGGGAGCAGCCCAACGGCGACCGTTCGCTCGATACGGCCGTCGTGGCTCGGCGTCCCGACGAGGGGCGGCATCGGCCGATAGGGCCGAACGGCCCCCTCGCGCAGCGACGCGCCCAGTTCCTTGTCTCGACGCAGGATCTTGACGGCTGCCTCGAACTCCTCCGTCGTCGGCCGCGGCTGCCGCGCCGACACGGTCACCGTCGCGCCACGCACATCGCCGAACTGACCCTCGGCGTGGAGGGCGCGGTTGTTCGTGTAGTCGTAGTACGTGGCGCGGTAGCGGTCGCGCTCGCGCGGCTTCGCCGTCTTGCGCTCCGGCTCCAGCAACTCGAGTGCGAGCAGGCGGTGATCGGCCTTGGCGAGGTGCGCGCGCAAAGCGCCGCTCCTGACGAGCCCCTGCGCGACGCGATCGTGGGCGCGCTGATCGGGCGCGAACGTCTCAACCTGCACGGTCAGCCGGTCAGCCATGGCGAACTCCTTTCAACGGGTGGCGGGGGCGACGCCGCCGGCAAGGGTGTAGAGGCGTGCCGACGCGGCCTGCGAGCGGGTCAGCAGCGTCAGGACGAGCGTTGCAGGCGCTCCGTCCGGATAGCTCTTCGCCCAGCGATCCGTGAGCCCGAGCGCACCTGCCGCGGTGGGTCGCCAGCCGGCGGCCTCTGCGCGCCGAGCGAAGAACCCGTAGACGTCGGCCGGCGGCGCGGAGCTCCTGAACGTGACCTCCACGGCCGGTCCGGCCCAGCCGCCGCCGCTGAATCCCGGCTGCCGGTAGCGCGCGGGCGTGCGTGTCGTGCGGACCGCCGTCGCGCCCTCCGGCACGGCCGCGAACGCGGCGTCGTCGCTCAGTTCGTGCAGCCGCTTGCCGCCGGGGTCGCGCCCCGGGGGCGGGGGGGCGGCGGGGGGCGGGGGCAGCCCGACGGGGTGGGAGTTAGGCCCCGCGGGGAAACAGAACACC
>JANMWV010000089.1:0-2153 GCA_031394165.1 Actinomycetes bacterium | reverse complement strand
GGCGAGAGCCTGCTGTATGCGCTGCGCGAGCGCCTCGGCCTCTACGGCTCGAAGAACGCCTGCGAGCAGGGCGAGTGCGGCTCGTGCTCGGTGTTGCTCGACGGCTCGCTCGTGTGCGCGTGCCTCGTCCTCGCCGCGCAGGCGGAGGGGCACGACGTCGTCACCGTCGAAGGGCTCTCCGGCGGAGACGATCTGCATCCCGTTCAGGAGGCGTTCGTCGAGACGGGCGCCGTGCAGTGCGGCTTCTGCACGCCCGGCTTCGTCGTGGCGGCGACGGAGCTGCTGCGCCAGAACCCGGATCCGAGCGACGACGAGATCCGCGAGGCGCTGTCCGGCAATCTCTGCCGCTGCACGGGGTACACGAAGATCTTCGACGCCGTCCGACTCGCAGCGGAGCGCGCATGAGCAGAGTCCTGCCCGGGAGAGACGTCCGGCTCGGCTGGATCGGCGAGAGCCTCCGCCGCGTCGACGGGATTCCGAAGACGACCGGGGAGTTCGCGTACGCGAGCGACCTGGAGGTCGCCGGCATGCTCTGGGGTCACACGCTGCGCAGTCCGCTCGCACATGCGCGCGTGCGTGCGATCGATCTCTCCGGCGCGCTCACCGTCGAGGGCGTTCACGCGGTGCTCACGCATGCCGACGTGCCCGGGCGCAAGACGTACGGGCTCGAGTTCCAGGATCAGCCCGTGCTCGCGATCGACCGCGTGCGCTACTTCGGCGAGCCGGTCGCGATCGTCGCCGCCGAGCACCCGGAGCAGGCGCGGCGGGCGGCGGAGCGGATCGTCGTCGACTACGAGCCTCTCGTCCCGATCACCGACGCGGAGCGTGCGACCGCGTCGGAGCGGCTGCACCCGGACACTGAGACGCACGCCAGCGACCACTACCTGCGCGACCCGCGTCCGAATGTCCTCCGCTCGATGCGGATCGTCCACGGCGACCCCAACGCGCGAGGGGACGTCGTCATCGAGGGAACGTACGAGCTCGGCAGCCAGGACCAGGCGTTCCTCGGCCCCGAGTCGGGGCTCGCCGTACCGGACGGCAAGGGCGGCGTCGACGTGTACGTCGCGACGCAGTGGCTGCACGTCGACCGCGAGCAGGTCGCCCCGTGTCTCGGCCTGCCGGAGGAGCAGGTCCGCATCCATCTCGCCGGCGTCGGCGGCGCGTTCGGCGGCCGCGAGGACCTGTCGATCCAGATTCACGCGGCGCTGCTCGCGTTGCACACGAACCGGCCCGTGAAGATGGTCTACAACCGGCAGGAGTCGTTCACGGGGCACGTGCACCGGCACCCGGCGCGCATCCGGGCCGAGCACCGGGCGACCCGCGACGGCCGCCTCGTCTGCGTGCGGATGAGCATCTTGCTCGACGGCGGCGCGTACGCGTCGAGCTCGACCGCGGTGACCGCGAACGCCGCTGCGTTCGCGTGCGGCCCGTACGCCGTCCCGAACGCGCTGCTCGAAGCGACGAGCGTCTTCACGAACAACCCGCCCTGTGGCGCCATGCGCGGCTTCGGCGCCGTGCAGACCTGCTTCGCAGCCGAGGCGCAGATGGACAAGCTCGCGCAGGCACTCGAGATCGATCCCGTGGAGCTGCGCCTGCTGAACGCGCTCGAGACCGGCGGCACGCTGCCGACCGGGCAGAGGATCACCGGCTCGCTGCCCGTCGCCGAGGTGATCCGCCGCTGCGCAGCCCTCCGCGAGCCCGAGCCGGAGGAGCTGCCGCGCGCGGCGATCCGGCTTCCCGGCGGCGCGGGGAACACGACGCGCGGCGAGGGCGTGAAGCGCGGGGTCGGCTTCGCGGTCGGCTTCAAGAACATCGCGTACTCGGAAGGCTTCGACGACTCCTGCGCCGCGCGCGTGCGCCTGCTCGAGAACGGCTCCGCGGAGGTGCACTGCGCGGCCGCGGAGGTCGGACAGGGCGTGACGAACGTGATCTTGCAGGTTGCGCGCACCGAGCTCGGCACGGACGACGTCTGGATCGCGCCGGGAACGACCGCCGAGGTCGGATCTTCCGGCTCGGCGTCGGCTTCGCGCATGACGTGGATGGCAGCGGGCGCGGTGCGGGCCGCGTGCCAGGCGGCGCTCGAGGAACGCAGGGCGCGCCCGGAGGGTGAGATCGACGTCGAGCGCGTCTATCGCCACGCGCCCACTGCGCCG
>JANMWV010000044.1:0-2018 GCA_031394165.1 Actinomycetes bacterium | reverse complement strand
CCGAGACGGGCCAGGTCGGCGAGCTACCCGCGCACGTCGCGTTCGCGTGCGCCGCGATGAAGGTCGTCGCCGAGGTGGACGTCGATCTCGGCCTGACGCGCGTCGTCTGGATCGGCACCGCGCAGGACGTGGGCAAGGCCGTCAACCCGCAGGCGGTCGAGGGCCAGATCGAGGGCGGCACGGCGCAGGGCCTCGGGCTCGCGCTGATGGAGGAGATCCAGACGAGGGAAGGGCTGATCGCGAACGCGAGCTTCACCGACTACCTGATCCCGACCACGCTCGACGTGCCGCCGATCGTCTCCGAGCTCGTCGAGGATCCCGAGCCCGACGCGCCCTACGGCGTCAAGGGCGTCGGCGAGCCGCCGACCGTCGTCTCGACTGCCGCGATCGTCGCCGCGCTGCGTGACGCGACCGGCCGCGAGCTGGCGCGCGTCCCCGTCCGGCCCGACGAGATCGTGGGTCTCGCATGAGAGAGGTGATGACGTGGGAGGAGCTCGGACGCGGGACGCGCGAGCTCGCCGAAGGGGTCTACGCCGACGGGTACGTCCCCGACATGGTGCTGGGGATCGCGCGGGGCGGCCTGCTCGTCGCGGGTGCGCTCGGCTACGCGCTCGGCATCAAGAACACGTTCACGATGAACGTCGAGTTCTACACGGGTGTCGACGAGCGGCTCGAGATGCCGATGATCCTGCCGCCCGTGCCGGAGCTCGTCGACCTCGAGGACGCGCGCGTGCTGATCGCCGACGACGTCGCCGACACGGGCCGCACGCTCCTGCTCGTCAAGGACTTCTGCGCCGGCAAGGTCGGCGAGGTCCGCTGCGCCGTCCTCTACGAGAAGCCCCACTCCGAGGTCAATTGCGAGTACGTCTGGCGCCGCACCGACCGCTGGATCGATTTCCCGTGGAGCGCCCAGCCGCCCGTCGGCGCTCCCGCTGTACCGCGGCCGGACGCTGTCCTATAGTCGTCACCTTGGCCGGAGGATCAAGGAGAGGGGAATCATGAATCGAGGGAAGGTCGCGCTCGTCGCCTTTGCGGCGGCCGCCACACTGCTGCTCGTCGTGGGCGTCACGGCCGGGACGGCGAAGCCGACCGCAACGCCGTACAAGGCTGCGTGGATCCTGCCGGGGCCGCACAACGACGCCGGCTGGTCGCAGGCGCACTACGACGGCCTGCAGTACGCGCAGAAGGCGCTCGGGAGCAAGCTCCAGACGACGTACAAGGAGAACATCGCGACCGGGCCGCAGCTCGAGCAGACGGTCGCGAGCCTCGTCAACCAGGGCTATCAGATGATCTTCGGCACGTCGTACGGCTACTTCTCGAAGCAGCTGGCCGCGAAGTACCCGAAGGTGCTCTTCGAGCAGGCGACGATGATCGACACGGCGAAGAACCTGTCCGAGTACTTCGGCGCAGGCGAGGACACGATCTATCTCTCCGGCATGGCGGCGGGAGCGGCCGCGAAGTGCAACACGATCGGCTACGTGGTCGCATTTCCGACTCCTGAGATCATCCGGCATACGAACGCGTTCGCGCTCGGCGCGCAGGCAACGCATCCGGGGGTGAAGCTGAAGGTCGTCTTCACGAACTCGTGGTTCGACCCGGCCAAGGAGAAGAAGGCCGCGCAGGGCCTGCACGCTGCCGGCGCCTGCGTGCTCGGCCAGAACGTCGACTCGCCCGCGACGGGGCAATACGCCGAGTCGATCGGAATCCCGTGGGCCGGCTACGACTCGAACGCGTCCAACTTCGCGCCGAAGTCGTGGCTGACGGCCTCGATCTACAACTGGGGGCCGTACTACTTGCGCCGGATCAAGGCCGGTATGGCCGGCACGTGGAAGCCCGCGTTCTACTACGGAACCGTCAAGGACGGGTTCACGTCGCTCGCGCCGTTCGGACCGGGCGTCGCCGCCGCGACGAAGGCCGCGATCCTGAAAAAGCAGGCGGAGATCAAGAGCGGCAGCTTCAACGAGTTCACCGGCCCGCTCTACGACCAGAGCGGCAAGCTGCAGGTGGCGGCCGGCAAG
>JANMWV010000020.1:0-2359 GCA_031394165.1 Actinomycetes bacterium | reverse complement strand
CGTGATGGCATCGGTGCTGTTCCCGACGTATGCACTTGCTCGGCTCGTCGTCGGGCGCTGGTGGGCCCTCTTCGCCGCGGCGGGCGCCGCCGCGACACCGGCGGTTGCGTACTCGTCGTGGATCGTCGAGGAGCCGCTCGCGTATCCGTATGCCGCCCTGTGCTTCTTCCTCATCGCCAAGGCTCTGCTCACCAGGCGTCGCGGCTGGGTCGCGGCCGCGGCGGTCGCGTCGCTCGTCGCCCCGTCCGTCAGAGGGGAGCTCGTCGTGATTCCCGCCGTCCTGCTGTTCTCCGCGGGCTTCATGGTGTGGTCGAGCGATCGCCTTCGTGCGCGACGCGCGTCGTGGTCGGCGGGTGACTGGGTGGGCACGATCGTGCTGACGCTCGGCGCGATCTTCGTCTTCAGCGGCTTTGTCAGCCACCACGTGTTCGAGTTCTACGCGACGACCTACAAGTACAAGCACCGCATGTTCAGTCTCGGCCTGTGGGCGACCGGGGCGTTCGCGATCGGCATCGGCGTGCTCCCGCTCGTGGCGGGCCTGTCGTCGTTCGCACGCATGCCCGGCGAGCGGGCGACGCGCGAGCTTCGCGTGTTTCGTTCCGTTGCGCTTGCGGGCCTGCTCTGCATCGGCTTCTACACCTTCATGAAGGCGGCCTACCTGTCGACGGTCTTCGCCACCCGCGTCGAGGAACGGAACATCATCTACATCGCGCCGCTGCTCTTTATCGGTACGGCAATCGTCCTGCAACACCGCCGCGCGAACATTGTCGCCCTCGCAGCAGCTACCGCCTTCGGCACGTACCTCGTGATCACGACGCCGTACCAGATGGGCGTCCAGCTCTACTCCGACGCGCTCGGACTCGCGATCCTCCAACAGGCGAACCGCTTCCTGCTCTGGACACCGTGGTTCGCGCAGTGGCTGCTGCTCGCGATCACGCTCGTCGGCGGCGCACTGCTCGCGGTCCCGCGCGTCCTCGGCGACAGGCGGCGGGCCGCCGGCATCCTCATGGCCGCGCTCGGCGTCCTCATGCTGGGCTGGAACATCACCGCCGAGGTCGCAGCAGCGGCCGGAAGCAACTCGATCAGCCGCGAGCTCGCCACGACGCTCGGCAAGCCGTACGACTGGGTCGACCGGATCACGCATCGGAAGCCGACGCTCTACCTCGGGCAGGGAGTCGCGGACCAGAACGGCGAGTGGCTGATGGAGTTCTGGAACCGCTCGATCACCGGCGTCAGCAGCCTCGACGGCACGGTCGACGGGCCGGGACCCGCGGGCGGGCCGAACATTGCCCTCGACGGGGCGACGTACTGGACAGAGGATCCGGCGGAACCGGGGAATGTTTTCGACTTCGCCGTCGAGGAGTGGCCGTGCGTCGACTTCGCCGGGCAGCTGATGGACACCCACTTTTACCGCGCGGGCGGGAAGGCGGGAGGCGGCCAGTGGCGCCTGATCCGGCTCACGCATCCGAACCGGCTCGAGGCGGAGTGCAACGGCATCAACCCCGACGGCTGGACTGGGCCGAACGACAGCGGCTACTTCCGCTTCTCCGGGCCCAAGGTCGGGCACATGGTGATCACGGTGTCGCGTGCCGATTGGGGCGGTGCACCCGTGCCGAGCCCGGTGCGCATCCTCCTCGGCACGCTCACGATCAACGCGAACCGCCAGCCGCAACTCGACCAGGTGCGCCTCGAGAAGCACGACACGATCGACCGGCTTCAGACGAAGACCTTCGTCCTACCGGCGCCCGGGCCGCGCTTCGCGGCGCGCGTGATCATCGACGCGAAATTCGTCCCGCACAATCTCGACCCGTCGAACGGCGACACGCGCCAACTCGGCGCCGTCGTGACCTACCGCTTCGTGCCCGGCCCCGCTCCCCAGGCCGCGCACAAGTAGGTGAAGCGCGCACGGAGCAGGAGCCGCGCCGGCGGCCCGCTCCGCTCGAGCGCGCGCAGCAGCAGCGCGACTGGGCGCGGCAACGCGCGTGTCTGCGGCACGAAGAACGGCCGCAGCACGAGCCGGTCGAAGCCGGCCGCGCGAAGGTCGGCGCGCACGTCGGCGAGCCGGTACTGCCGCGGGTTCAGGTCGAAGACGAGCTTCGTCTCGGTGTAGCCGGCGATGCGCGCGAGCAGCGCCCGCCTGTCGTGCGCGTAGTAGATCGCACGGAAGATCGTGGTGGCCTGCACCCTGTCATTCGGCAGGTAGTCGTTGAGGTCGGCCTGCACGACGTTGCGCCCGCGACGCCGCGCCGCTTCGACCATCTCCGGACTGGCGTCGACGCCCGCGTACCGCTGCTCGGGAAGGAAGTCTGCGAGGCCGCCGTCGCCGCAGGCGAGGTCGAGCACCGTGTCACCCGGCGCG
>JANMWV010000010.1:0-6448 GCA_031394165.1 Actinomycetes bacterium | reverse complement strand
TTGCAAGCACGACGTCATCGTGCAGAAGCGCGAGGTCTCCGGCAGTGATCACGTTTGGTGCGCCCGTGACCGTAACCACGATATCAGCGGATCGCAGGGCGTCTGTGCGGGAAGGCACCGCGAAGCCGTCCCATAGAGCTTCGAGCCGGGCGACGGGGTCGATGTCAATAACGGAAACCCGCGCGTGGGCATTTCTGAAGTTCAGCGCGACGCCCTTGCCGCAAGACCCATAGCCGAACACGACAACACGCCGCCCGTTTGTTGCACGGTTCGTCATTCGGATAAACGACTCCAGGACGCTCTGGCCAACGGCGTGCCGATTCTCGGCAAATTGCTTGATTGGGCTGTCGTTAATGACGAGGATGGGCAAGGCGAGTTGCCGTCGAAGGAGAGCCAGTCGCTCGTTCGAGTCAGGCCTCAGATCCATCGTGATGCCTCAGGTGATCTGCGCCGATCTTGACCGTAGATAGCGCCGCTCGGCGGCGGATCTGATGAGCAGCGGCAGGCGGCCGCTGAGGATCAGGCGTCGGTCCCGAACCAGCACGGCGGTGCCCGCCAGGTCGGGCAGCATCGTATCGGGCTGTCCTGGTCTGAGGACGGCTTGGACAGGTGCGCTGCCCAGAGCGAGGGCCACATTCCGAGCGATACCCGGAGCCGTGGCCTGGATCGAGCGGAGCGCGGGTGGGAGGCGGAAACCCTCTGGCACGGCCACGACGTCGCCGATCCCGAACACGCCGGCTCCAGCAGCCATCGTCTGGTCGACGCGCAGCATGCCTTGCTCGTCCAACAGACCCTGCGGCAGCCACTCGCTGTTGCCGCGAAGGGGTGCGACGACGGCGATGAAGTCGGCTGCAACCGCGCTGCCGTCGAGCTCGACGGTTCCGTCGCCGATCCGTGTCACTCTGCCTGCCGTGATCAATTGGGCGCCGCGCTGTTCGAGGAGCGTCCTGACTCGAGCCGTCGCCTTGGTGCCGAAGCGACGCGTCATCGTCTCGTCGCCGTCGATGGCTGTAACCTGGATACCCGGTCGGTGGGCGGCGATCCAAGCGGCGTATTCGAGCCCGGGTCCGGGCCGTTCCCAGCCGAACACGACCGCCACGTGAGCGGGCCCTACGGAGACCCGCGCCGCGAACTCGGCAGCATCGCCGAGATCGCACGGAAAGACCGCGTTTCCCTCCGCACCAGGGACGCGCGCGCGGTCGGCAACGGCCCCCGTCGCCACGATCAGCTGGTCATAGTCGATTTCCACACCAGAACCGAGAAGCACGTTGCGCCGCTCGAGATCGACGGCCGTGACGCGGCCTACTGCGACAGCGGCGCCTGCCGCCGCGAGGAGGCGGGCGAACGGAATGACTGGCGGTTGGGGACCGCCAGCCGGAACCCGGATCAGCCACGGCCGGTAGACGATCTCGGTCTCGCTGGTGACGACGGTGACGGGAATGCTGCCGTCCTGTTTCCTCAAGGCCAGGGCGATCTCAAGGGCAGCGAACCCACCTCCGACGACGACGACGCCTGTCATCCGCCGACGCCCGCCACGACGACGGGTCGTACTTCGGTGATCGAGGCGGAGGCATGGGGCCCTCCAAGTGGCTGGTTCGGTCCTTCACCCGTGATGGCCTCCGGCACAGTCGGTGCGTGCGATACCAGGACGACGGGAGCCAAACAGATGAGCTCAGCAAGCAGCCTACCGAGCTGTCGCCCGATGTCTCGCCACGGTCGTCGGTCCATATCGCCCTCTGTTCACCGCGACTATTCACTAGAGTGTGTCTCTGTTAGATAGTGTGCTACCCTGCACGCGATGACTGGGATTGTCAAGAGCGGAAGCAAACGCCGGTACAACACGGCCTTGCGCAGGGAGCTCGCGCACCTAACGCGGCAGCGGATCATCGATGCGGCCCGCCGCCTGCTCGTGAAGGGCACGTACAGCCACGTCACGATCGATGACATCGCCAACGAAGCCGGCGTGGCCTACCAAACGGTCTATTCGGTGTTCGGAACCAAGCTTCGGCTGGCACAGGCGATGCTCGAGTCCGGGTTTCATACCGAGCGCACGGACGATCTGATCAGCCATGCACATGAGTCGTCCGACCCCGAGGTCGCACTTCGAATCGGGGCCCAGATCACTCGCCGCTTCAACGAACCATGCGCTGATCTCTTCCGCTTCATGCGCGAGTCCGGTGATCCAAACCTGCTGCAGCGCTATCAGGAGATGGCCACGACTCGACTGAGCGAGGTGGCCTTCATGGCGGCGAAGTTGGAGCAGACCGGACGGCTGAGGAGGAGCCTCACGACCTCCGAGATCCACGACGTGATCTGGGGCATGTCAGGCCCCGATTGGTATATCCAGCTCGTCTTCGAGAGAGGCTGGACTCCGGACCGCTACGAGGCGTGGTTGGGAGACGCGCTCATCAACCTGCTGCTTCAACCCAAGGCACCGGAGCCCATGCCGGAACAAGGCAAACCGTCGCCTGGAGCTCGAACGCCATCTCGGGCCCGAGTCTCGCGAGAGCGCACGGGCGGCGCTCCTCGGACTGCGTAGGACGAGGATTCAGCGCTGACTGATCTCGAAGCGGCGAGGGAAGATCCTCCGGCTGCGAATCGACACGATGCTTCCATCGTGTGGGGCGCCGGACTTACTCGCCGCCGAGCCTCGCAAGTGCACCCCATGATCCCTTGGCCGTGTCGACGTCCGACTCTGACACGAGCAGATACCTCCATGTGACGTCGACCTTCTCGTCGGCCGTGACGTAGTTCGCCCAGCGGCGGGCCGCCTCGCGCTTGGCCTTGACGGTCGCCGAGTCCATCTCCTTGTCCATCTTCACCTCCACGACCCAGTGGGTGCCGTCGGCGTCGATGACGATGAAGTCCGGGTTGTATTCCTGGCCGGCCGAGTTCCAGAGGATCGGCAGTTCGCCGACATGGAGGCGGACCCAACACGCCACCCCCGTGTCCTCGTCGACCATGTTCGCGACGGTCCGCTCCGGTCGTGAGTCGAACCATTCGATCGGGAAGAGCGCCCGCTTCCAGCCGTCGTAGGCGGCCGATCGGCTAAACGCCCCATGCCGATCACCCGACACGTCCCGATCGGTCGCGCGCGTCGGCGCGAACTCGCGCAGTTCCACGACCTGCTGGTATGTCGGCGCGGACATGTACGCCCGCTGCTCCTCACCGACAAGCCGCACCAGACGCGCGCCGGCTCGCCCAAGGTTCGCCGACAGGAGGTCCGTCGCCCGATCGCCGAGGCCATCGAAGAACGCCTCCATCAGCGGCGCCACCGCCGCGCGTTGATCCTTGCGGGCCGGCACGGCCGATGAGCCAAGGACGATGTCCACCAGCTGCGATCGGAGATCCCCGACCCCGAACAGGGTCGGATTGGACTGGACCCGGTCCGCGGCGCCCGAGGTCACGAGTTCGGTGCGCTTGACTCCGTCGGGTCCGGTGACGATCCGAGCGCTTACCAGGGTGCGCGCGAGTTCCCCGTCGGGATCGGCCGCGAGCGATCGACCAAGCTTGCGGAATCGGTCCGTGTCCGTGATGTCGGCGAGGGTGAAGGGACTCTGGACCGCCGACATCTGCAATACGGGTACCACGATCGGCGGCGCGTCGGAACGACGCGCGATCGGCTGGCGCAGCTTCAGGGCCGCCCCTTCCACCTGCACCATTCGCTGGTCGATCGTGGTCACGACCGGGCGTGCGTCGGTGTCGGCGACGAACGGGGGCTCACCGTCACCGGCCGCCATGATCGGTTCCGTGGCCGCCCGCAGGGTCTCGGAGACGACGACCCGCTCGCCCTGAGCGTTGGTGCGCAGCGCCGCTCGCGTCCGGTAGTCGACGAACACCTCGTTGAGGACGCCCGCCTTCTTGAGCAGTTCCTCGTAGCGCTCGTGGGCGACCACCTCGAGCGTGTCGAGGATCTCGATCCCTGTGTACGCCCCGAACGGGAGCCGCATGCCGCGACCCAGCGTCTGCTCCGTCAGGATCTCCGACACGCTGGAGCGCATCGAGGCGATGACGTAGACGTTCTTGACGTCCCAGCCTTCCTTGAGCATCCCGACCGAGATGATGATCCGGACCGGCGACGTCGGATCCTCGACCTTCGAAAGCTCCTCAAGCGCCTCGTCCGGAGCGTTCGAGTGGACCACGAGCACGGCGTCGGCGAACCGCCCACCAAAGAACTCCTCGGAGCGGAGGGTCGCGCCGTAGTCGTCGGCATAGGCGATGTCCTTGGCGACGACGAGCATCACCGGGTTCACCGGCGCGACCCCGGTCCTCGCCGCATAGGCCGCGATCGCGTCGCGCTTGGCGTCGAGGAGGGTGACGCCATCGGTGAGCTTCGTCAGCGGATCCTTCCGGTCGTCCTTGCGTCCCACGATCACCGGGGTCTTGACGAGCTTGTCCGCGATCGCCGCAGCGAGCGGGTAGCGGAAGATGATCTGGTCCTTAGGCGTCTTCTTGTCCGGGGTCGCCGTCAGCCCGACCAGAACCCACGGCTTGAGATCGCGGACGGCCTTCGAGAACGCTGGGCCGTAGTAGGTGTGGTGCTCGTCGGCGAAGACGACAAGGCGCGCCGTCGCCTGGAGGTGGGCATAGAACTCGGTCCCGAGTCCCTCCTGGAACTTGTGGGTCTTTCGGCCGACCTTCGACTCCGGCTTGATCAACGACTGGACCGTGAAGAGATAGACCTTGATCTCGGCCGGGTCGTCCATCGCCGCGCGCATGACCGGCGTGTTGAAGTTGTCGGCGGTGATGACGACGGGCTGGAAGCTCATCGGCCCGAGCAGGCTCTTGGGGTGGCCGGGTGTGAAGTTGTCGCGGGTCTTCTGGAGGATCGTGCGGCCCGGGGTCACGATCACGAAGTCACGGACCTCGTCGGCGATCGCGAAGAGCTCCATCGCCCCGACAAGGATGTAGGTCTTGCCGACGCCAGTGGCCGAATCGATGACGGCCTCGAACGGTGGCGGCCGCCCCTCGACGTCGTAGTGCTGCGAAACCTCTGCCGCTAGCGTCCGGACGGCATCCGCGTTCGGCTCACGGAGGTCGAGCCGGGCCGCGATCTCGGCGATCGCGTCCTCGAAGAGTTCGAGGTCGCCCACGGCTACGCGGTGACCCCTATGGAGACGGCGGTCTCGGCGTCGCCCTGTGCGGTCTCGCTGGAGGCGCTGAGGTCGAGCCGGAGCTGGCGCGAGGAGCGGTACTCGTCGAGGAGTGCCGCCGGGATCTTGCGGAGGGTGGAGCCGGGCCGAAGCTCGCGCAGGATCGGGCGGGCGTCAGTGTCGATGCCCGTGCCGCACACGACGACGCGCTCTCGCTCACCAAGCGCGCTGACCAGGATCCGTACGACCGCTTCGTTCACGACGCCGTCGACGACGGCGAGACGCGTCCGTCCCTTGCGGCCGACGAACGGCGGGGACATTTCGTACTCGAAGCCAAGTTGCGCCGCTGTCGCCTCGGCAAGTTTGCCGTTCGTCATCCAGTCAGCAAGGAAGACCATCCCGCCGTCCGCATCGAACATCGACGGCGCGACATCGAGTACGCGAAAGCCGCCGCCGCCTTCCCAGCCGGCGACTTCAGTGATTCCGCCTGGGTCATTACCGTCTATGACCCGCGACAGGCGTGGCGCCGCGAACTGATCCAGGGTCGCCATCTCCCGATCGATACCCGTCCAGCGCCGGCCCAGCTTGTGAGCGACCGCTGCAGTCGTTCCGGAACCGAGAAAGCAGTCCAGGACAATGTCACCCGGGTCGCTAGCCAAAGTCACGATGCGCTCGAGGAGGGCCTCGGGTTTGGGTGTTGCGAAACTCGCACCCCCCATCACGGCCTTGACTTCGCGCGCTGACGTACGCGTGGAGCCCACTTCCAGGTGGAACCAGATGGTCTCGGGGGGTCTCGATGTAACTTCATCTCCGAAGATCCTGAAGTACGGTGACCATCCGTTGCGACCTTCTACCCAGTCGAGCAGGTGACCCTCGCGCTCGTAACGCGCCGGACTCCACCGCCAAGCTCCGTCCGTACCATCCGGGAGCTTGGGAAAGACCTCACTGCCATCTGGGGCCGTCAGGGCGTAGTGGAGAGTCGGTCTGGCCTTACGGGTTGACCCTTGCCCACCCATGGCTCGAAGCGGCTTGGTGTAATAGACGCGGCCCTCGCTGTCGGTTCGGTTGTAGTGCTTTCCGACGGTGCCCGATCTTCGTCGAACCGTGAAGGAGTCTGATGCGCGATAGACGAGGATCGTGTCATGCCGTCCCGAGAAGTAGGCGGCGTCCATTCGGGGACTGTCGGTCTTCTCCCAAATGATCGAAGCGACGAAGTTGTCCCGACCGAAGACCTCGTCCATCATCACCCGGCAGTAAGCGACCTCCGAGTCATCGAGGTGGACCCATACAGACCCGTCTGGTGCGAGCAGCTCGCGAAGCTGGATGAGCCGGTCTCGCATCATCGTCAGCCAGAC
>JANMWV010000602.1:0-3931 GCA_031394165.1 Actinomycetes bacterium | reverse complement strand
AGAGCTGATGCTTGCAGTCGTGCGCGGCGAACTGGCCTCGCCCCATCGAAGCAAGCGCCGCGATCACATCGGGCTCCTCTGCGAGCGCCGTCTCCCAGGCAGCTCGCGTCTGTGACCAGACGTGCTCGAGCGCCGCGAGATAGAGGTCGCGCTTCGACGCGAAGTGCCGGTAGAGGATCGGCTCCGACACGCCGGCCGCGCGGGCGATCTCCGCCGTGGTCGTGCCGCGGTAGCTGCCTTCCGAGAAGACGCGGATCGCGGTCTCGACGAGCTTCAGGCGACGCTCGGCCGCCGGCATGCGGACCGTCGTGCTCACGCCGCCATCGCCTCGATGTGCGCCTTCTCGACGCTCGGGCGCACGCGCACGAGCACGACGGCCACGATCGCGGCCGCAAACGTGATGCCCGCGCTGACGAGCAGCGCCATGTGCAAGCCGTCCACGAACTGCTGCTTCCCAAGCGGCGACCGAGCCGGCGCGTGCAGGTACGAGGCGACGATCGCACCCATGACGGCGATCCCGAGCGCGCCGCCGATCTGCCGGAAGCTGTTCAGCACGCCGGAGCCGACGCCGGCCTTGTCGATCGGAACCGAGCCCATGGCGACCGACGTCATCGGAGACATCGTCATCGCCATGCCGACGCCGCCGAGGAGCATCGAGGGCAGCAGCGTCCAGAACCCCGTGTGCACCCCTGCGCGCTGGTAGAAGAGCAGCGAGATCCCGAGGAGCGTCATCCCGCCGCCCATCAGCCAGCGGCCGCCGAAGCGGTCGGACAGCTTCCCGGCGATCGGCGCGATGACGATGATCAACACGGTCATCGGCAGGAAGACGGCGCCCGCCTTCGTCGGCGAGTAGCCGAGGATGTTCTGCACATAGAGCGAGATGAAGAAGAAGACGCCGAACATCCCAAGCGAAACGAGCAGCGCAACGGTGTTCGCACCGACGAACGAGGGGATCTTGAACAGCGAGAGATCGAGCATCGGCAGCCGCTGGCGCGTCTCGAGCACGACGAACGCGGTGAGCAGCACCGCGGCGGCGGCGAAGAGCCCGAGGATCTCGCCCGATGCCCAGCCGTGCCGGTTGCCCTCGATCAGTCCGTAGCTGAGCGCGAACAGCGCGAGCCCAGACGTGAGCAGGCCCGGGAGGTCGATGCTCTGCTCGTGCGACGTGTCGCGCGACTCCTTGATCACGAGCTGCGAGACGACGATGCCGAGCACGCCGATCGGAACGTTCACGAAGAAGATCCAGTTCCAGCCGATGTTGTCGACGATCAGGCCGCCGACGAGCGGGCCGATCGCGAGCGCGAGCGCCGAGACTCCGGCCCAGATGCCGATCGCCTGGCCGCGCTGCTTCGGCGGAAACGTGGCGGTGATGATCGAGAGCGTCGCCGGGCTCATCAGCGCCGCCCCGACGCCCTGGACTCCGCGCGCACCGATCAGGAAGCCGGCATTCGGCGCCAGGCCGCAGGCAAGCGACGCGAGCGAGAAGATCGCGAGGCCGATCGTGAAGATCTTGCGGCGGCCGAGCATGTCGGCGAGCTTGCCGCCGGTGATGAGCAGCGCCGCGAACACGAGCGCGTAGCCGGTGACGATCCACTCGAGCTCTGCGATCGAGATGTGCAGATCCTTGGCGATCGAGGGCAGAGCGACGTTCACGACGGTGTTGTCGAGCATGATCATGAAGAGGCCGAACGCGACCGCAGCGAGCGTCCACCACTTCTTGTTCTCCTCGGCGAAGATCCGTGACCTCATGTGACTCCTTCTGGTGTTAGCGCCGACTAAGTTAGCAAGCACTAGCATGTCTTCGTCGGCCGTCTGAGTAGGCTGCTTCCGTGGCCGATCCGTTCATCTGGCGTCCCCCGCCCGAGCTGGTCGAGCAGGCGAACGTCACACGGCTCGGCCGCGCGCTCGGCGCAGCGGACTACCACGAGCTGCACGAACTCTCGATCGCCGAGCCGGAGCGCTTCTGGCCCGCCGTCGTCGAGGATCTCGGGATCGAGTTCTCGCGGCCGTGGGACGCCGTCTTCGATGCAACGCGCGGCCCGGAGTGGACGCAGTGGTTCGTCGGAGGCCGGCTCAACGTCGCGCGCGTCTGCGTGCATCGCTGGGCGGCCGAGCGGCCGAACGAGGAGGCACTCGTCTGGCAGAGCGAGGACGGCCGGCGGCAGACGCTGACGTGGGCCGAGGCGTCGCAGCAGGTGACGCAGCTCGCGGAGGCGCTCGTCGAGCTCGGCGTCGGCGCGGGCGACCGCGTCGCGATCTTGATGCCGATGTGCCCTGCGGTCGCGGTCGCGTCGCACGCGTGCGCGCACGTCGGGGCCGTGCAGGTGCCGATCTTCTCCGGCTTCGCCGCGCCGGCGATCGCCTCTCGGCTCGAGGACTCCGGGGCGAAGGTCGTACTCTGCGCCGACTGGTCGCTGCGACGCGGCAAGCGGATCGAGATGCGCGAGACGCTCGACGAGGCCGGCCGCTTCGCGGTGGAGCACGTCGTCGAGTGGAACCGCGAGACGGGCGAGTGGCCGGAGCTCGTGCGCAGGCAGCCGGGCGCGCTCGCGCCGGCGGAGGTCGACTCGGAGGCGCCGTATCTCCTCGCCTACACGTCGGGCACGACCGGCAAGCCGAAGGGCGCGCTGCACGTGCAGGGCGGCTTCCTCGTCTCGATCGCGCGCGAGGTCGCCTACCAGTCGGACGTAAAGACCGGCGACCGAATCCACTTCTCGACCGACATGGGCTGGATCATGGGCCCCTGGACGGTGGTGGGCGGCGGCGCCGTCGGCGCGACGATCGTGTTCGCCGAGGGCGCTCCCGACTGGCCCGGGGACCGCCTCTGGCAGCTCGTCGAGTCGGAGCGCGTGACGATGCTCGGCCTTTCGCCCACGCTCGTGCGCGCGCTGATCCCCAAGGGCGAGCCGACAG
Source organism: Actinomycetes bacterium (assembly GCA_031394165.1). Classification (GTDB taxonomy): domain Bacteria; phylum Actinomycetota; class Thermoleophilia; order Gaiellales; family Gaiellaceae; genus Palsa-739. The sequence goes on along the minus strand of JANMWV010000602.1, from coordinate 1,018 downwards.
CCGACCTCTCGTCGCTGAAGTCGTTCTGCACGACCGGCGAGCCGTGGAATCCCGACCCGTATCGCTGGCTCTTCGACAAGGTCGGCCGCGGGCGCGTGCCGATCGTGAACTGCTCGGGCGGCACCGAGGTGGGCGCGTGCTTCCTCACGACGGTGATCACGGAGCCGATCAAACTGGTCGCGCTCGGCTTCGCTGCGCTCGGCCTGGACATGGACGTCGTCGATGCGGAAGGCAGGCCGGTGCGCAGCGAGGTCGGAGAGCTCGTCTGCAAGCGCCCCTGGCCTGGCATGACGCGCGGCATCTGGGGCGACGACGAGCGCTATCTCGAGACGTACTGGCGGCGCTTCCCCGGCGTCTGGACGCACGGCGACTGGGCGACGATCGATGCGGACGGCTACTGGCACCTGCACGGGCGCAGCGACGACACCCTCAACATCGCCGGCAAGCGGATCGGGCCGGCGGAGCTCGAGTCGGCCGCGATCGGCAGCGGGCTCGTCGCCGAGGCAGCCGCGGTCGGCGTCCCGCACGAGGTGAAGGGCGAGGTCGCGTGGATCTTCTGCGTCGCGAACGAGGGCGCGGAGCCGGACGATGCACGCGTCGCGAGCGCGGTGACCGACGTGCTCGGCAAGGCGTTCAAGCCCGACCGCATCCTCTGGGTCGCAGCGCTGCCGAAGACGCGCTCGGCGAAGATCGTGCGCCGCGCGGTTCGGGCGCGCGCGCTCGGGAAGGATCCGGGCGACCTCTCGTCGCTCGAGAACCCGGAATCGCTCGAAGAGATCGCGCGTGTCGTCGGCTGAGCTGCACGGGGTTGCACTCGTCACGGGAGGCGGGCGCGGGATCGGCGCGAACATCGCGCACGAGCTCGCCGCCGCGGGGCTGCGCGTCGCAGTCGGCGCACGCTCGCTCGACCAGGTCGAGGCGGTCGCCGCGGAGATCGGCGGGCTCGCGCTCGCGCTCGACGTGACGTCGCCCGTGTCGGTCGAGGACGCCGTCGCACGCACCGAGTCGGAGCTCGGCC
>JANMWV010000549.1:0-3924 GCA_031394165.1 Actinomycetes bacterium | reverse complement strand
CGCGACGCGCCGGCGCGGCCCGCTGCCGGCGGCGTTGGCGACCCACCGGTCCCCACGGCGCGCGAACGCGAGCAACATTCCGTCGGGCGAATACGCGGCGTCTTGTGCGTCGCCCGAGCACGCGCGCGCGCGTCGAATCGGGTGCAAGCGCGACGATCGCACCGCCACTGCCGACGAGCATGCGCGCATCGCGTGGCTCGGCTTTGAGCACGGCCGCGGCCGCCACCGCTGCGATCAAAGGCCGAGCTCCCGACGCCACGTCTCCGTGTGCGCACCGAGTTCCGGCGCGCGGCCGGGCGCCGCCGTGCCGAGATCGGCGGCGGCCTCGGCGAGCGTGGCGACGGGACCGACGCAGACGTCTTCGCGATCGAGCACGTGCAGCCAGTGTTCCAGCGTCTGCGACGCGAAAACGTTGGCAAGCTCGGCCGCCAGGGGCGCCTGCTCGGCGTCGTACTGGCCTGCGGCGAGCTCGGGACGGCCGAGCAACTCGCAGAGCCGGGCGAAGAACTTGGGCTCGAGCGCGCCGACCGTGAGGTGGCGGCCATCCTGCGTCGCATAGGTCCGGTAGCACGCGAGACCGCCGGTGAGCAGGTGCGGCCGCGGGTCGCCTGCCAGCCGGTACGACGCGAAGCGGTGCGTGCCGTGCGTCATCGACACGGTCAGCGTCGCGCCGGCTCCGGTGCGCTCGCGGACGAGCAGCGCGGCGAGGATCTCCGTCACCGCGCCGAGCCCACCCGCCGCGAGGTCGGCGATCTGAACCGGCGGCCACGCCGGCGCCGTGTCGTGCAGCACGCCCGCCCAGCCCTGGTAGTTGAGGTCGTGTCCGGCGCGCTGCTCGTGGCGTCCGCCGACCCCGAAGCCCGTGATCGAACAGATCACGCCCTGCCGGGGCAGGTCCTGGGGTCTGACCCCGAGGCGCGCGAGGACGCCTGGCCGGAAGGTCTCGAGCACCACGTCCGCGCGGCCGAGCAGTGCGCGCAGGAACGGCGCCTCCGAGGGCAGGTCCAGCTCGACCGATTCCTTGCCCGCGTTCAGGACCTCGTGCCAGCCCGGCGCGGTCTCGCGCATCGGGTCGCCGCCCGGCTGCTCGACCCGCACCACCCGGGCGCCGAGCCGCAGCAGCTCGGCGGTCGCAAACGCCCCCGGCAGGTAGCGGGTCAGGTCGACGACGAGCATCTCCGCGAGACTGCTTTCGGGCGGCCGTTGCATCCGGCCCGAACCTACCAGTACCTTTCGTCCGCCTTGGTGGAGCGGTCGGCAGGAGCGGAGGAGAAACGGCGTCTGATTCTCGACGCTGCCGTCCGGGTGTTCGCGCACAAGGGGTTCCACACATCGCGTGTCGGCGACATTGCCGAGGAGGCCGGCGTCGCGCACGGGCTGCTGTACCACTACTTCTCGTCGAAGGACGAAGTGCTCGACACGATCTTCCGCGAGACGTGGAGCGATCTGCTCGCCGAGATCGACGAGATCGAGGCATCGCACGATTCGGCGCGCGACCAGCTGCAGCGGGTCGCGGCGCGCCTGCTCGGCGGCTGGCGCTTGCATCCCGATGTGATCCGCGTGCTCGTGCGCGAGATTGCACGCAGCGCGGAGGTGCAGCAGCGCATCGGCGAGCTCGTGAAGCCGATCGAGTCGATCCAGCGGATCATCGCGCGCGGCCAGCAGACCGGCGAGTTCCGCGACGACTTCGACGCACGGCTCGCGGGGATCATCTTCTACGGCGGCATCGAAGAAGTGCTGAGCGGCTGGGTGCTCGGGCAGATTCCCGACGGCGCCGACGCCGTCGAGGCCGCCGAGCGCACGCTCGTCGACGTCGTGTGCGCGGGCTTCGCGGCCGCCGCCGCGCCGACGGTCTAGAGCTTCCTAGCCGCGGCCGAGTAGCTCGGCGAACCGCGCCACGCCGACGTTCCCGCCGGAGACGACGACGCCGACGCACCCGCCCTTCGCGTCGATCCGACCCGAGAGCAGCGCCGCCACGGCGATCGCGCCGCTCGGCTCGGTGACGATCTTCAGCCGGTCGAACAGGAACGCCATCGCGTCGAGAATCTCTGCGTCGGTCGCCGTGACGACCTCGTCGACACGATGGCGGTTCACCTCGAACGTCAGCTCGCCGGGCTCGGCCGTCTGGAGCCCGTCGGCGATCGTGCGAGGCACTCCGCCGTTGATGCGCTTGCCCGCCGCGAGGGAGCGGCGCGTGTCGTCGCCGGCCTCGGGCTCGACGCCCACGACCCGCGCACCGGGGCGCAGCGCCTTCGTGACGGTGGCGCAACCTGCGATCAGCCCGCCGCCCCCGACCGGCACGACGAGCACGTCGAGACCGGGGACGTCCGCAACGAGCTCGAGCGCGGTCGTTCCCTGCCCGGCCATTACCAATGGGTCGTCGTACGGACGCACGAGCTCGAGGCCGCGCTCCTCCGCCAGCCGCGCCCCGAGCTCCTCCCTGCTCTCCTGCCAGCGGTCGTAGCTGACGATCTCCGCGCCGTAGCCGCGCGTTGCGTCGACCTTGGCCCTAGGTGCGTCTTCCGGCATCAGGATCGTCGCATGCGTTCCGAGCAGGCCCGCCGCGATCGCGACCGCCTGCGCGTGGTTGCCCGATGAATACGCGAGCACACCGCGTGAGCGTGCGGCTGCATCGAGCGACGCGATCTTCGTGTACGCGCCGCGGAACTTGAACGCGCCGCCGCGCTGGAAGCATTCGGCCTTGACGAAGACGGAAGCACCGACCATTCCGTCGAGTGTCCGCGACGTGAGCACCGGCGTTCTGTTCGCGACGCCGTCGAGCGTCGCGGCGGCGGTCTGGACGTCGGACAGCTCGATCATCGGCACGGGCTCGTATGAGCGTGCAGCAGCCCGAATCCCCAGAGCTTCCCGTCGACGATGTAGTACGCGGTCCGCGTGCTCCCTCTGTCGCTGACGAGCGCGTCGTAGCCGGTGCACGTCACCGGGATCGTCGCGCCGACGAGCTTCGTCACCTGCGCCTGCACGGCGCCGAGCCGGAGCCCGCGTCCGGCCCGCCAGCCGTCGGGCTGCCACAGTGTGTAGACCGCCGACACGCGCCCGCCTGTCAGCTCCACCGCGAGGCCGTGCTGATCGAACGCGCGGTACGTGAAGTACCACGTCGTACGCGCACAGCCCTGGCAGACGCCGTACGCGTGCCCGAGCTCGGCGCGCACGCCCGCTGCCGACTCGTCGAGGTGCACGCCCCCGAGCGAACGGCCGGGCACGAGCGTCCCCGTGTGCGGCAGCGTCGCGGCGGCCGGCGCTGCGAGGCAGCCGGCGGCCAACACTGCGCTGACAAGGGCGCGGCTCATATGCTCGCCAGTATGCCGCTCTGGGAAACGACGGCCGGGCTTCGCGTCCGGGTCGACCACTACGAGCTCCAGCGCCGGGAGCTCGCGCTGCCGAGCGGCTGGACCCGCGTTACGACGACGGTCGTCCTCGAAGGTGACGGTCACGCCGGGCAGGGCGAGGACGTGACGTACACCGGCCCGGATCACGATCACATGCCGGCGGGCCTGATGCTCGCAGGCACGTGGACGCTCGACGACCTCTCACGGCGCCTCGACGAGCTCGAGCTCTGGGGAGGCGACCCCGGCGACCACGGGTCGATCGACCATCGCCGCTGGGCCTTCGAGAGCGCTGCGCTCGACCTCGCGCTCCGCCAGGCGGGCCGGTCGCTCGCCGACGTCGTCGGCCGCCCGTACCGGCCCGTGCGCTTCGTCGCGTCGACCCGCGCCGAGATCGGGCCGTACCGCGCGCTGTACCCCGACCTCGAGTTCAAGCTCGATGTCGGCGAGGGCTGGGATCGCACGCTGATGCAGTCGCTCGCCTCGCACGACCGCGTGCGCGTCGTCGACCTGAAGGCGTACTACCGCGGCACGAGCGTCGATCTCGTGCCCGATCCCGAGCAGTACCGCGCCGTCG
>JANMWV010000544.1:0-4911 GCA_031394165.1 Actinomycetes bacterium | reverse complement strand
ACGACGCCGCCCGGCTCATCGCGTGGCTGTGCAGCGATGAAGCCTGTTGGATCACGGGACAGACCATCGATTCCGAGGGCGGTTTCCGCCGTTCGACCTAGCGTCGCGGAGCGGAACGTGTTCCGCGCAGCAGTAAGACGTACCGCCGCGAGAACACGAAGAAGGGGGCCCACGGGGGAAACATGGTTTCCCCCGTGAAGCGAGCGAAGCTACGCTGGCCTTCGTGGATCTCGGACTGAAGGGGCGCACCGCTCTCGTCACCGGCGCCTCGTCCGGCCTCGGCCTCGCGACCGCCGAGGCACTCGCCGGCGAAGGCGCGAACGTCTCGATGTTCGCCCGCCGGCGCGACCTGCTCGAGCGCGAAGCGGACCGGATCGGCGCCCTCGCGGTGCGCGGCGACGTGAGCATCCCGAAGGATCTCGAGCGCGCCGTCGACACCACGGTGAAGGCGTTCGGCGGCATCGACGTGCTCGTGTGGAACTCCGGCGGCCCGAAGCCGGGCCCCGGCACGGCGATCACGCCGGAGTCGCTCGAGCAGGCGCTCGAGGTGCTCTTCCTGCCGGCCGTGCGCCTGGTGCAGCTGTGCCTCCCGTATCTGGAGCGCAGCGAGGGCGGACGCATCGTCTCGATCACCTCGCTCGCCGCGAAGGAGCCGACCGACCAGCTCGCGCTCTCGAATGCGCTGCGGCCCGGGCTCACCGGCTGGATGAAGACGCTCGCGCGCGAGCTCGGCCCGCAGGGCATCACCGTGAACTGCGTCGCGCCCGGCCGGATCGCGACGGCGCGGCTCGACGAGCTGTATCCGGACGGGCCGAGCGAGGCGGATCTCGCAGAGATCCCTTTGCGCCGATGGGGCGACCCGCGCGAGTTCGGCGACGTCGTCTGCTTCCTCGCGTCGGACCGCGCGCGCTACGTCACCGGTCAGACCGTCGTGGTCGACGGCGGCCTGCAGCGCTCCCTGTTTTGATCGTGCGCGTCTTCTCGCCGGCCCGGCTCGCGGGCGCCGCAGCCGGGCTCGTCGTGCTGGCCGGGGTCGCCCTCTACATCGCGCCGTCGGGCGACTTCATCCTGCTGCCCGACCGCGCGCACCCGGTGGCGCCGCTCGTGCACGTCCAAGGCGGCAGGGACCCCCGCGGGCCCGGCGGCATCTACTTCGTCGACGTCTTCGAGCGGCGGGCGAACATGCTCGAGTCGCTCTTTCCATTCATCCGCTCCGGCGCGACGCTCGTCCCCGCGAAGCTGATCGTGCCGCCGGGCGTGAGCGACAGCGCACAGCGGCGCGCAGACCTGCGCGAGATGTCGATCTCGCAACGCGTCGCAGCAGCAGTGGCGTTGCGCAGGCTCGGCTACACGGTGATCGCGCGGCCGGCAGGCGTGGTCGTCGACGCCGTCGCGCTCGGCAGCCACGCGGTCGGGAAGCTCCAGCCCACCGACGTGATCGAAACCGTGAACGGCCGACCGACGCTGACCATCTCGCGGCTGCGCGCCATCCTCGCCGGAGTGAAGCCCGGCGAGGTCGTGACGCTCGCGCTCCGCCGCGGCACCGAGCGCAGGACGGTGAAGATCGTGACCGTCCCCGATCCGCTCGAGCGGTCGCGCGCGCTCGTCGGCTTCACACCTGGACAGTCGGCGGACATCCGCCTGCCGCTGAAGGTGCAGATCGACGCCGGCAACGTCGGCGGCCCGTCCGCCGGCCTTGCGTTCGCACTCGAGGTGATGGAGGAGCTGGGCCACCGCGTCGACCGCGGGTACACGGTCGCCGCCACGGGCCAGATCGAGCTGGACGGCACCGTCTCGCCGATCGGCGGCGTCAAGCAGAAGACCTTCGGCGCCCGGGAGGCCAAAGCCGACGTGTTTCTCGTGCCCGCTGGGGATAACGCACGCGAGGCGCGGCGCTACGCCAGCGGCCTGCGGATCATCGCTGTCAAGAGTTTTCCCCAGGCGTTGCGCGCCCTGGCAACACTGCCCCCCAAGGGGTAGGAAGCGCCTCTGTGCGGCCCGCTGGAAACTCCCGGAAATTCGTCAGTTTTCGTGGCCGACAACGCTTGCTTCGCGGGATTCCGCCCCTATCATCGCCTCTCGTACGGCCCCGTCGCCGGCAGAGCAAAACAGAGGCAATGAGCAACCGACTTAAAGCAACCTGCAGTGATTGCTATTTCCGCCGCGCCGGGCTCTGCGCCCTCCCCGGCGAGACGACCTGCCCGACCTTTCGCGTCCACACCCGCGGCCAGCTCGCGCCGCCGCCGCAGCCCCGGCTCGTGCCGCGCACTCTCGTGGTCGCAGAGACCGCCGCCGCCTAGACTGCAGGCATGCGCCTCCCAGGCCGCAAGCGCATCGACACCGGCGAGCTCCAGGAGAACTGGCAGCCGAAGCTGTACGGCCGCCTGATCACCCTCGGCCTGCTCATCGCATATGCGATCGCGTTCGTGCTCGAGAACCGCGCGCAGGTGCGCGTCCATTTCGTGTTCGCGACGGCAGAGGTGTCGTTCATCTGGCTGATCCTCCTGGCGCTCGCGATCGGCGTCACCGCGGGGATCCTGCTGGCGCAGCTAGACCGACGCCGCAGGCGCCGGCGCGCCCGCACCCACGAGTAGCGGCGCGAGCCGCGCCATGCCGGTCTCGATCTCGGCCGGACTGACGAAGCTGAACGCGAGGCGCAGCGACCGCTGCCCGCCGCCGCCGGGAACGAAGAAGTCGGTGCCCTTCACGAAGGTGACGCCGGCCGCCTCGGCCTGCTGCAGCAGCTCCGCCGTATCCGGGCCGGACGGCACGTCGAGCCAGATGAAGTAGCCGCCCTCGGGCCGGCTCCAGCTCGCGTCGGCAGGCATGTGCTTCTCGAGCGCCTCGAGCATCGCGTCCCGGCGCACCTTGAGCAGCCCGTTCACGCGCTCGAGGTTCGGCTCGAACTTCCCGCGGCGGAGGAACTCGTACACCGTCGCCTGCGTCATGAACGGCGGCGAGATGTACGTCGAGACCGCGAGCGCCTCGATCTGCGCCGCGAGCGCGGCCGGCAGCACGAAGTAGCCGACTCGAACGCCCGGCGCGATCGTCTTCGAGAACGAGGACGCATAGATCACGTGCTCGCCGCCCTCGAGCTCGAACAGCGTCGGCGGCGCCTCGCCCTCGTAGCGCACGAGACCGTACGGATCGTCCTCCAGCACGAGCAGGTCGTGTGCCCTGGCGATCTCGACCACGCGGCGGCGGCGCTCCTCCGAGAGCGTGCGCCCGCTGGGATTCTGGAAGGTCGCGATCGTGTAGAGGAAGGCCGGCTTCGCGCCCTCCGCCAGCGCCCGCTCGAGCGCCTCGGGAACGAGCCCCTCGTCGTCCATCGCCAGCGGCACGATCTCGGCGCCGACGCGCGCGAGGATCTTCAGCGGGCGGTCGTACGTCGGCGCCTCCACGAGCACACGCGCGCCCGGCTGGACGAGCTGCTCGACGAGGAAGACGAACCCCTGGAGCGAGCCGCTCGTTATGACGACGCGCGACGGCTCGACTCCGTGCCGCTGCCCGATCCACTCGCGCAACGGCGCATAGCCGCCGCCCGGCCCGTACGAGAGCACGGAGTGCCCGTCGGCCTCGATGGCCGCACGCGCGCAGTCGGCGATCTCGTCGACCGCAAGGCACTCGGGCGCGGGAACTCCGCGCGCAAAGGAGACGACACCCATGCGCTCCAGCGTACCCGGAGCGGCACGGCGCGTCGCTACTTCATGCGCTCGGCGACGAGCTGCGCCACCTCGGTCGGCGTCGTGCCGACTTGGATGCCGCGCGCCTCCAGCGCGTCCTTCTTCGCCTGCGCGGTGCCGGACGAGCCGGAGATGATCGCGCCTGCGTGACCCATCGTCTTGCCGGGCGGAGCGGAGAAGCCGGCGATGTAGGCGAGCACCGGCTTCTTCACGTGCTCGCCGATGTACGCCGCGGCCTTCTCCTCCTCGTCGCCGCCGATCTCGCCCACCATCACGATCAGCTCGGTCTGCGGATCGGCCTCGAACTTCTCGAGGACGTCGATGAACGAGGAGCCGACGACCGGGTCGCCGCCGACGCCGACGATCGTCGAGTTGCCGAGGCCGAGCTGCGTCAGCTCGTGTCCGATCTGGTACGTGAGCGTGCCCGAGCGCGACACGAGCCCGACCGATCCCTCGCTGAAGATCTCCGCCGGGATGATCCCGACGTTCGCCTTGCCGGGCGACAGGACGCCCGGGCAGTTCGGGCCGATCATCGTGACGCCCTTCGGGCGGAAGTACGTGTACGCGCGCAGCATCTCGTGTGCCGGCACGTGCTCGGTGAGCGTGATCACGGTGCGGATGCCGGCGTCGACGGCCTCGTAGATCGCGTCTGCTGCAAAGCGCGCCGGCACGAAGATGAGGCTCGTGTTGGCGTCCGCGCTCTCGACGGCGTCCGCGACGGTGTCGAAGACGGGAATCCCGTCGACGTCCTGGCCGCCCTTGCCCGGCGTGACCCCGGCGACGACCTTCGTGCCGTACCCCTTGTTGCGCAGGCCGTGGAAACGTCCTTCGCTGCCGGTGAGCCCCTGGACGACGAGCCGCGTGTCGTTGTCGACGATGATCGCCACTATTTCTTCAATCCTTTGAGCACGAGCGTCGGCAGGTTCATCCAGCCGTCGACGATGCGGTGGCCGAGGAGCTCGCGCACACGCGCGGCGTCGGCGCCCGTGCACTCGACGCGCGCGAGCCACGGCTCGATCTCGAGCGGCCGCTCCAGGAAGCGCTGCTCGGCGATCTCGAGCCCTGCAAGCTCGAAGAAGCTCTCCCATTCGCCGACGCCGTAGTTGCGCACGTGGCTCGGGTCGCGCAGGCGGTCGGCCTCTTCCGACGACTCGCTGACGAAGGTGTTGTCGCAGATCACGACACGGTGGGCGGCGACACGTGTCATCTCCTTCAGCGCGCCGAGCAC
>JANMWV010000538.1:0-6508 GCA_031394165.1 Actinomycetes bacterium | reverse complement strand
TCGGTTTCTCGCGCAAGAGCTCGCTCGGCCGCGTGGTCGGCGACCAGAACGCCAAGACCGGCCCGCTGAGCGCGAGCGTCGCGGCCGCCGTCGCGTCGTACGAGCGCGGCGCGTCGATCCTGCGCGTGCACGACGTGCGGGAGCACATGGAAGCGCTCGCGGTCGCGCGCGCAGTCGCGGGACTCCTGTGATCACCGTCGAGCTGCGCGGCCTGCGCATCTTCGGCCGGCACGGCGTGCACGAGCACGAGAAGCGCGACGGCCAGGACTTCCTCTTCGACGTCGATCTCCAGGTCGGCGACCGCGGCTCGTCCGACCGGCTCGAGGACGCCGTCGACTACGGCGCGGTCGCGCGCGCCGTGCAGGAGCTCTCAAACGCGCACGCATACGACCTCCTCGAGGCGCTTGCAACCGCAATCGCCGACGAGCTGCTGTCGCGCTTCGACGCGCAGCACGTGCGCGTGCGCGTGACGAAGCCGGGAGTGCTTCCGGGTGGACTCGAGGGTGTCGCCGGCGTCAGCGTTTCGCGGCCCTGACGCTGAGCACATAGCTCGCCGCCGTCGCGCGCCCGGTGGGCAACACCTCGACATAGGCGATGAAGCCCTGGTCGGTGCCACGGATCAGCGGTCCCTTCAGATCGCGGCGGCGCGACAGGATCGCCTCGCCGACGCTCGCCGTCCGCGGCCCCCAGATACGCGCGGCCGCGTCACCGCCCGCGGCGACCGTCGCACGCACGACACGGTGCGCCGGCACCCAGATCCGGTAGACGTCGCGCGGATCCTCGTTCCCGTCGATTCGGCCGGCAATGCGCGTGGACGGCTTCGACGGCGTGGTGAGCAGTGGCTCGCCGTCCGGGAACAGCGCGCCGGGCCGGACCTGATCCATGTCGTCGTTCGGCTCGCTCGGGTCGATCGCCGGCGCCGCGGCGGCCAGCGCGTTCGGGATGCTGACGATGCCGAAACCCGAGCCGGTGTCGAAGCCCGGCGGCCCGACGTCGCGTGCGCTCTGCCGCAGCAGGTCGAACACCTGCGTCACGCCGAGCGTGGGGCGCAACGTCCACACCCATGCCGCCGACGCGCTGACGAGCGCCGCGGCGAAGCTCGTGCCGTCGAGGCCCGACTCGTAGCCGCCCGGATTGCGCGACAACGGCACCGCCCCGACGAGGCCGACGCCGGGCGCCACGAGGTCGAGAGCCGGCGAGAGCGTCGAGAACGGTGCGACCGCGTCGTTCGAGTCGGTGGCGCCGACCGTCAGCACGTGCGGATACGCGGCGGGGTAGGTCGCCGGGCTTCCCTGCTCGCCGTTGTTCCCGACGGCGGCGACGACGAGGCAGCCATTGTGGAACGCACCCAGAATCGCATCTTCGAGCACCGTGCTCGGGTTCGTGCCGGTGAAGCTGAGATTGATCACGCCGGGACAATGCGCCGCCGCCGCTGTGATCCCGTCTGCGAGGCTGAACTCCTGGAGGCCCGTCAGCGGGCTCGCGTCCCAGCTCTGCAGCGCGGCCTGCGGATAGACGCCGACGATACCCACACCGTTCGCAGGTGCTGCAGCGAGCGAGGCGACCACTGTGCCGTGGAACTCTGCGGGCCCGTCGACCGTCTGGTCGTTGAGGAAGGTCGTGCTCGGGCGGCCGGCGAACTCCGGATGCGTCGGATCGACGCCGCTGTCGACGATCGTGATCGGCACGCCCGGTCCCGGGGCCGCTGCGGGATCGGCGCCGATGTGCGCGAGCCACCACTCCTGGGCCTGCAGCGGGTCGCCGGCGACCCGTCCTGTGGCTGCGGCCGCCGGGCTGCACGCGAAGAGCGCCGCGGCGAGCGCGATGAGCAAACGGCGGCGCACGCAGCACGGAGGGTAGCGATACGCTCGCGTTGTGCCCCGTGCGTACGTCGCCCGTGCCTATGTTGCTTTGGGCTCGAACCTCGGCGACCGGGAGCAGACGCTCCTCGCTGCGGCCGAAGCGCTCCGCAACGAGCCCGGCGTCGAGGTCGTCGCCGTCTCCGGCCTGATCGAGACCGAGCCCGTCGGCTTCCTCGACCAGCCGCGCTTCGTCAACGGCGTCGCCGTCCTCGAGACGACCCTCTCCGCCCGGGCGCTGCTGGAGGTGCTGCTCGACGTCGAGCGGCGCTTCGGGCGGATACGTGAGGGGGTGCCGGCACAGGGGCCGCGCACGCTCGACCTCGACCTGCTCCTCTACGGCGGCGCCGAGATCGACGAGCCCGGGCTCCGGGTGCCGCACCCGCGCCTGCACGAGCGCGCGTTCGTCCTGGAGCCGCTCGCGGAGCTGGCTCCGGGGCTCGAGATCCCCGGACGCGGCCCCGTGGAGGGCCTGATCGCAGAGCTACACTGAGGCGCATGTCGCACCTCGACGATCTGGACGACTACGAGGCCGAGCTCGAGCTCCGGCTCAAGAAGGAGTACCAGGCGGTGTTCGGGCTCTTCCGCTACTGCGTGCTCACGCCGGACGCGACGTACCTCTGCACCTGGCTCGAGCGCACGATCGCGCCGCAGGCCGCGTACCCGTATTTCAACCTGAAGCTCGAGGACGTCTGGGTCTGGGACAAGAACCGGCCGACGCGCATGATCCCGCGCACGGAGATCTTCGTCATCTCTGGCGACGTGACGATCGAAGAGCTGCGCGGCGAGGGCGACGAGCCGGTGCTCACCGCCGAAGCGCTCGCCGAGCGTCTCGGCGAGCCGCCGACGCCGCGCGACGAAGACGCATAGTTAAATAGGCCGCGATGCTGCTCGCGGTCGACGTCGGCAACACCCAGACGGTCTTCGGTCTCTACGACGGCGACCAGCTCGGCGAGCGCTGGCGCATCGCAACGGAGGCGCACCGCACGGGCGACGAGCTCGGCTCGCTGCTCGGCGACTTCGTCGACTTCGACGCGCTCGAGGGGATCTGCCTCTCGTCCACCGTCCCGCGCCTGATCCCGGAGTACGAGCAGCTCGCGGCGCGCTGGGCGAAGGTGCCGCTGCTCGTGATCGGCCCCGGCGTCAAGACGGGCATCCCGATCGAGTACGACTCGCCGCGGGAGGTGGGGCCGGACCGGATCATGAATGCGATCGCCGCGAAGGAGCGCTACGGAGCGCCGGCGATCGTCGTCGACTTCGGCACCTCGACGAACTTCGACGTCGTCTCGTCCGAAGGCGCCTACGTCGGCGGCGTGCTGGCGCCTGGCGTGGAGATCTCGATGGACGCCCTGTTCGAGCGCGCAGCGCGACTCGTGAAGGTCGACTACGTGGAGCCGCCGCAGGTGATCGGCAAGTCGACCGCGACGGCGCTGCAGTCGGGGCTGATCTACGGATTCGCGGGGCAGGTCGACGGCATCGTCGACGCGATCCGCGGCGAGCTCGGCGCGGACGCTCCCGCGATCGCCACCGGCGGGCTCGCCGACCTGATCGCACCGCACTCGCGCACGATCTCGCAGGTCGACCCGTTCCTCACGCTCGACGGGCTCCGCATCGTCTGGGCCCGGAACCGCGACTGACCTCGGCTAGCCGCCGCCGTAGACCGAGATCGGCAGGCGGTCGAGCAGCACGTCGTCGTCGGGATCCGGCAGCTCGGCCTCGAGCCGCTCGACGAGCTCGGCCGCGCCGGGCGCGGCGGCGAGCAGCCGCGTCACGACCTCCTCGGTCGAGTGCAGCTGCGTGATCTCGTTCTTGAACGGGCGGGGAAAGCGGCCGTAACCGAGGTACCAGCCGTAGAACTTCTTCAGGAAGCCCGACGCGCGCCGCTCGCCGAGCTCGCGCACCGTCTCGCGGATGAACACGATCAACTCCGCGGCGACCTCTTCGCGCGACGGCTGCTCGGTGTCGCCGAACACGATCTCGCGGATCGCCCACGGGTTGCCCTGCGCGCCGCGGCCCACCATCACCGCCGCCGCACCGGTCGCGGCGAGCACGGCGTGCGCCTTCGCGTGCGAGGTCACGTCGCCGGAGGCGATCACGGGAACGTCGACGAGGTCGACGAGCTCCGCGGTCAGCGTGTGATCCGCGTAGCCCGTGTACATCTGCTTCGCCGAGCGCGGGTGCAGCGTCAGCGTCGCCGCGCCGGCTGCGACGAGCCGAGGCCCGACCTCGAGGCACGAGCGCGAGCCGTCCTCGACGCCGCGGCGCATCTTCACGCTCACCGGCACCGACACGGCCGACGCGACCGCCTCGGTGATGCGGCACGCGAGCTCGGCATCCTGCAGCAGGTGCGCGCCGGCGCCGGTCTTCGTCACCTTGCGTACCGGGCAGCCGAAGTTCATGTCGACGAGGTCGGCGCCGGCCGACTCGACCATCCGGGCGGCCTCCGCCATCGCGCGGGGATCGGAGCCGAAGATCTGGATCGCCAGTGGGTGCTCGTCGGAGGCGACGCGGAGATAGCCGAGGGTGCGCTCGTTGCCGTGCTCGATGCCCGCGCAGGAGACCATCTCCGAGCACACGAGGCCGGCCCCGTAGCGGCGGCCCTGCCGCCGGAAGGCCTGGACGCTGACCCCGGCCATCGGCGCCAGCACGACCCGGGTCGGCACCTCGACGTCCCGGATCCACCACGATTCCCTCAGATTCACCGCCATCAGCGGTCAATGCTACCGGGGGCCAGACCCGGGCAAAGGTCATGATCCCGGGTCTGACACCCCGGATGTGTCCGACGTTAGGGGCCTTCGGCCCGGAGGCACTGTTGACGACCTCCGGAGCGGGGGGTACCATCCCACCCCGCCGACGGCGGTTCCTCTGCCGGCGGTCCTATGTGTCAGGGGGCAGGGTGAAGGAAGTCATTCTCACGCCCGAGGGCTTCGAGAAGCTCAAGGACGAGATGCAATACCTCTCGAACGACCGCCGCCGCGAGGTTGCGGAGCGCATCCGCGTGGCGCGTGAGTTCGGTGACATCGCCGAGAACGCCGAGTACGACACGGCGAAGACCGAGCAGGGCCATCTCGAGGCGCGCATCGCGCTGCTCGAGGAGCGGCTCGCGCACTCGCGCGTCGTCACGAAGAAGGAGATCAAGTCCGGCGAGGTCTCGATCGGGACGAAGGTGCGCCTGCGCGACGTCGGCGCGAACAAGACCGTCGAGTACCACATCGTCGGCTCGGCCGAGGCGGATCCCACCGTGAACAAGCTCTCGAACGAGTCGCCGGTCGGCAAGGCGATCATGGGCCGCAAGAAGGGCGACACCGTCGAGGTCGCTGCGCCGCGCGGCAAGCTCAAGTTCAAGATCATGGACATCAAGGCGGCGTAAGAGCCGCTGACGATCTGGGGCCGACCACCCGTAGACTCGCCCCGGTGACCGCTCCGAAGAGATTCCCCGACCGCGACGAGATCGCGGCCGTGCGCGCCGAGACGGAGCCGCTCGCCGACGGCGCGACGGGCGAGACGACGCGCCGGCTCGCCGGCCGGGTGATGGCGCGCCGCGACATGGGCAAGCTCGTGTTCCTCGACCTCGTCGACCGCTCCGGGCGCATCCAGCTGCTCTGCCCGCTCGAGCGCACCGGCGAGATCGACGTGCATCTCGGCGACGTCGTCGGCGTCAGCGGCTCGCCCGCAAAGTCGCGCCGCGGCGAGCCCTCGCTGATGGTCGACGCGCTCGAGCTGCTGTCGCGCATCCGCACGCCGCTCCCCGACACATTCCACGGGCTCACCGATGTCGAGCAGCGGTATCGCAGGCGCTATCTCGACCTGCTGATGAACGAGGAGTCGCGCGGCGTCGCGCTCGTACGCGCGCGGACGGTCTCGACGATCCGCCGCGTTCTCGACGAATGGGGCTTCGTCGAAGTCGAGACGCCGGTGCTGCAGCCGCGGTACGGCGGGGCGTTCGCGGAGCCGTTCGTCACGCACTACAACGCGCTCGACGCCGACTACTACCTCCGCATCGCGACGGAGCTCTACCTCAAGCGCTTGATCGTCGGCGGCTTGGAGAAGGTGTACGAGCTCGGCAAGGACTTTCGCAACGAGGGCGTCTCGTTCAAGCACAACCCCGAGTTCACGATGCTCGAGTGGTACGAGGCGTACGCCGACTACCGCGACACGATGGAGCGCATCGAGCAGCTCGTCGCACGGACCGCGCAGGAGGTGCTCGGCACGACGAAGGCCACGTTCCGCGGGAACGAGATCGACTTCGCGCCGCCGTGGCGGCGGTTGAAGTTCGTCGTCGCGCTCGAGGAGCACGGCCTCTGGACCCGCGACGCGGACGAGTTGCGGCGCCGGTTGCAGGAGCGCGACGTCGACGTGTCGCACGACCCGACGTGGGCCAAGCTGATCGACCACGCGCACTCGCACTTCGTCGAGCCGACCTTCGTCCAGCCGACGATCCTCTACGACTATCCGATCGAGCTGTCGCCGTTCGCCCGCGCGACCGACGACGACCCGTCGCTCGTCGAGCGGTTCGAGTACTTCGCAGGTGGCATGGAGCTCGGTAACGCGTTCACGGAGATCAACGACGCGGAGGAGCAGGCGCAGCGGTTCGCGTTCCAGGAAGGCGAGCGCGCGGCGGGCGATGCGGAGGCGGAGGGGGGAGACCC
>JANMWV010000525.1:0-7726 GCA_031394165.1 Actinomycetes bacterium | reverse complement strand
GGCTTCAGCCCCGACCAGGCGCGAGGCTTCCAGCCGACGCCGCAGCCGTTCCAGTTCGGCGTGTGCGCGGCGGCAAGTCCCGATCCGCACTGCACGTTTGACCCGGGCCAGGTGCCGAAGGCGATGGACGTGCTCACCCCGGCAGGCGTCGCGCAGTCGACCGAACTCGACTACACGAACGGCCCGGTCTCGCTGGCCGGGGTGAGCATTCCGTAGGCGCTCGGAAGCCGGCTAGCGGCTCGGGAGCGATCGCGGTAGCCCGAACCATGGGAGCACGGTGTTTTCGAAGCGGGTCATGGCGCAGATCCGGTCACCGGTGAAGGCGAGCACGAAGAGGGCGATCCCGTGGCGGATACCGCCGGGGTCGCGCAGGTAAACGCCGAATGCCGGCTGACCGTTGGCTCGCGTCGGTACGAGGTCGAACCTCCGGCCTGCGCCGAAGAGTGCGGCGCAGACGCGGGCCGCGAGGTCTCGGCCCTCGTATTCGAGGGGCATCGGTGGCATCGAGATGAAGACGTCGTCCGTCAGAAGGGCCACCAGCGCGTCGAGATCGGCGGACTCGTATGCGCTGACGAACTTCGCCACGATCGCATCCTCGATGGGTGAGTCGGAGGCGGGAGGCGGTTCCCGGTTGGCGCTCGGCGGTCGTCGGTTCTGGAGGCCGGCGCGCGCCCGTTTGAGGGCGTTGTTGACCGATTCGACGGTCGAGTCCAGCATGTCGGCCACCTCGTTCGCGTGGAATCCGAGGACATCGCGCAAGACGAGGACGGCGGCCTGGCGAGGCGGCAGAACCTGAAGGGCGGTCACGAAGGCCAGGGAGATGGATTCCCGTGAGCTGATGCGGGACATGATCAGGCTCGGGCTTGATAGGTTCAGCACGAAGCTCGCAATCGACCCGGTGCGTGCGACAACCAGAGCGGACGCCTGCCAGTGGAGTTCCCCCGCTTTCGTGAACAGCATGTCCACCGAAACGGGGAAGTTCAATTGGCACTAGCCGTGGACTAGTGCCCAAACCCGCTGGAATCGTCCGCAAATCGGCATGTTTTTGAGTGCGCCGTCGAGACGTCGGGAGACGCAAAAAATCGCACAGCCATACCACTCCAAGCGTGAAATGGGTCGAACCCACGATCGGTTTGCCATGGAGAAGGTCGTGGGTTCGAGTCCCATCATCCGCTTGAAAGGCCCCGGAAACGGGGCTTTTTTCGTGCGGGCGGCGGATACGCTGACCCGGCACCGGGACCAACCCCCCGGTGTCGTGGCCCGGGACGTTGTGGAGCGTCGCCGGGCCTTTCCGCTCAGCGGGCGACGAAGTACGTGATCTTGGCCGCCCGCGAGAGTATGAGCAGCCGCTGACCGTGCGACGGTGTCTCGGCGAGCAGCTGCAGCTCGGGACGCGCTCCGCCGACGGCGACGGCGATCCGGTCGCCGCTGCTCGTCAGCGCGAGGATGCGCGCGCCGACGGCGACGCGCGTGCCGCCGCGGCCGACGAGTTGGACGTACGGCCTGCCGCTGGCGGGATTGACGGCGACCGCAATCGACCGTCGCGTCCACGCGAGCCCCGCCGGCGGGCCGGCGGTCGTCGCCGCGAGCCGCGGCTGCTTCCTGCCCGCGACGATCCACACGCCGCGGGCGGAGGTCACGGCGAGCGTGGCGCCGGTCGGTGCGAACGAGACCGCGCTCGCGGCCGTCGCGATCTTCGTCGCCTCGCGCGAGCGGTGGGCGAGGTCGTAGACGATCGCATGTCCACCGGCCCCGACGTAGGCGAGCGCAAGCGTGTCGGCCCGCCACGACGGACGCGTGGGGCGGACCGCCGGATCGAGCAGCCGATCGTGATCGCCGTCGCCTTCGATCAATCGGAGTTGGAAGCCGGTGTGCGTGCGGACGACGTAGGCGATCACGAGCCCGTTGGGCGCCCACGCGATCGAGACGACGTCGCCGTGCGCCGGGTGCACCCACGCGCGTTGCCCGTCTGGCGCCATCACGACCAGCGTGTGACCCATGCCGGCGCCGACGTAACGCGCGTGCGGCGAGAGCTCCGCGCTCGAGACGGGGAGCCCTTCGATGCGCATGCCGTTCTGCGTCGTCAGCCACAGGCGGCCGTCGATCACGGCGGCCACGCCGTGCATGCCCGGTTGCAGGACGAGCCGCGCTGCGCTCGAGGATGACGCGGTGGCGGAGGTCGCGGGCGTGCGGCCGAGCGAGACGTGCAGCGCTCCGGCCGCCGCGAGCGCGCCCGCAGTGAGGATCGTGACACCGAGCGTCGCCGCCACCGCGAGTGTCAGCGCCCGACGGCGATGGTGCGCGCGGTCCGGAGCGGGGAGCGCACCGAGCGCGCGGCGCAGCGCGCGCTCCTCGACGTCGCCGGTGCTGGTGGCTCCGGCGAACAGGCGGCGCAGCCGTGCCTCAAGCTCGCTCGACATTGTCCCTCTCGGCCCGGAGCTGCTCGAGCGCACGCGCAAGTCGCGAGTGCACAGTTCCGACGGGAACGTCGAGCACCGCGGCGATCTCCTCCGGCGTCATCCCGATTCCGTAGCGCAGGATCACGACGGCCCGTCGCTGCAGCGGCAGGGCCCGTACCGCCTCGAGCAGCTCCGCGTCGCCCTGCTCCTCGAATGCGGTGGTCGCTGCGGACTCGAGCGCGAGCTCGCCGCCGACCAACCTCCGTTCGGCGCGCAGCAGATCGAGCGCGCGGTTGAGGACGATCCGGTGCAGCCACGGTGCGAACGGGCGCCGCTCGTCGAACCGTGCGAGCGCCGCGAACGCGCGCTCGAACGCATCGGCGGCGACGTCGTCGGCCATCGCGCGCCGGCCGGTGACGCCGTAGGCGACGCGCCAGGCCGGCTGCCAGTGCCGCCGAAAGAGCAGGCCCGCGGCCTCGCGATCGCCGGTGCGGGCCGCGCGGACGAGGATGCGATCGCTTCGGTCATCCATCCTCACTGAGTGTGCTACGTCCGGCACGCATTGTCGCGTCCCGCGGCGTCACGACCGGGCGAGCGCGACGCGCCCGAGCCTCCGGCGCAGTAGCAGCGTCGCCGCCGCAACGGTCAGCAGAGCCGCGAGCGACAGCGCGAGCGCGGCGAATGGCACGCTCCACGCGGAGGGGGCCCGGGTGCGGACCTCGAACGTCCGGTGGTCGACGGTGAGGATCGCTCCGTGCGGCCCGCGGACTGCGAGCGCCTTGCCGTCGTCGCGCAGGCGAAGCAGCCAGAGATCGTTTCTCCCCGCGAGCGCGTCGAGGTCGATGCAGCGCGCCGTGCGACTCTTCGTATCGAGGGCGAGGATGAACGGCGTCTAGCCGGCGCCGTCGTACAGCGTGTACGCCCAGCGGCCGTCTGCGCTCAGAGCGCGGCTCAGCGGCGCGCCGCGCATCTTCTCGCCGGGCGAGCGCGGGTCGAGCACGGGTTGCGCGAGCAGCCGTCCGGCTCGCGTGTCGTAGGCGCGAACGCGGTAGCGCGTCGGGTCGGTGGCGGAGAGATACTGGATCAGGTACATCCACCTCCCCTGCGGCGAGATTGCGTCGAAGCTGAAGTCGCCGCGCAGCTTCACACGGAGGCGCGGTACGAGCCGCCGCGCGTCGAGCACGAGCAGCGTCGTGTCCGCCCGCGGGAAGCCGGCACGCGGCTCGATCAGCACGAGCGTCCGCGCATCGGCGGCGAGGCCGCCGGCCGATCCGTCGTACGCGACCGCCGGGATCGTGAGGTTGCCCTGCAGCAGCCGCGACCGGAGCACGCGCCCGCCGCTCTTCGCGACCCGCGCGACGATCGTGTTCGCCCCGGCGTGCATGGTGACGAATCGGGCTGCGTCAGTCGGTGTGGTGACACCGACGCTGCCCACGTCGATACCGAGCACGGGCAACCCGTCTGCCCGCGCCGTTGCGGCGCCCGCACCGGTTGCAATCAGCGCGACCACGATCCAGCCGATCCACGAAACTCTCATCACGACCTCCGCTCGAAAAGAAGACGACGGAGGTGGTACGGCGAATGGCGGTCTCTGCGTCCCGCTACTTCACGTGGAAGTAGGCGCTGTAGATCTCCTTGGCGGCGGGCCCGGCGGCCTGGGCGCCGAAGCCGCCGTGCGCGATCAGCACCACGACGACGATCTTCGGATTGTTGGCAGGCGCCCACGACGCGTACCAGGAGTGGTCGCTGCGGCCGACGCCCGACTCCGCGGTGCCCGTCTTGCCGGCGACGGGAATCGGGAAGGTCGCGAAGAGCGAGGCAGACGTGCCGTGCGGCGAATGCGCCGCCTGGTAGAGGCCGTCGCGGATTGCCCAGGCGTCCGTCAGCTTCACCTTGCGTGCCGGCTTGAACTCGAACGGCTTCACCGACGAGCCGCGCACGAGCGCGCGGGCGACGTGGGGCGTGACGACGGTGCCGCCGTTTGCGAGCGCCGAGTAGGCGACGGCGAGCTGCAGCGGCGTCACCTGCAGGTAGCCCTGGCCGATCGACAGGTTGATCGTCTGGCCTTCGTACCACGCCTGGTGCCACGTTTTCTGCAACCACGCAGCGGTCGGGACGATGCCCGACGACTCGCCCGGTACGTCGATGCCCGTCGGCGCGCCGAGCCCGAGTGTGTGCGCCCATTGCTGGATGCCCTCGCGGCGCTTCGCGCCCCCGAGGAAGAAGCGGTCGCCGAGCCGGTAGAACCACGTGTCGCACGACTCCGCGAGCGCGGTCGGCAGCGACATGCTCGAGTACACGCCTGCTTCGACGTTCTTGAAGGTGAAGCCGCCGATCGTGAACGAGCCGCTGCACAGCATCGGCGTCGTCGGCGTGATCAGTCCGAGCGAGAGCGCCGCCTCGGCGACGATCGGCTTGAAGGTCGAGCCCGTCGGATAGACGCCCTGCGTCGCCTGATTCAAGAGCGGCGGGTTGACGCTCTTGTTCGCATACAACGCTGTGCGGTATGCAGCGTTGTTCGCCGCTGCGGCCTGGTTGTAGCCGGGCACGCTCGCGAGTGCGTAGATCGCTCCGGTGTGCGGATTCATCACGACGGCGGCACCTGCGGCCGCGTCACCGTGGCCGTTTGCGCGCGCGAGCGCGATGCCGTCGCGCACCGCCTTCACGGCGGCGCGTTGCAGCTGCGCGTCGATCGTCAATTGGAGGGTGGGCAGCGAGCGAAGGTTGCCGCGCTGGAGCGGGCCGGCGATGCGTCCCATCGAGTCGACCCGCAGATGCGCGCGCAGGAAGCCCGGATTGAGCAGCGAGTCGTACACCGCCTCCACGCCCGACTGGCCGACGACGACGCCGGCGCGCGCGTGCTTGTAGCGCGGCGTCGCGAGCTCCGCCTGGCTCACCTCGCCGAGCATGCCGAGAAACTCGCTGCCGAGCCCGCCCTGCGGATAGCTCCGCGTATACAGGCCCGTCACCTTGAAGCCCGGATAGTCGAGCGGACGCTCGTCGAGATAGTCGGTGAGCCCGAGATCCGGATGCGGCAGGACGACGGCGGGCGCGAATGGCGACCGCACGACCGAGCGGCGGATCCTCGTCACGAGCGTCGCCACGGGGACCTGCGCGAGGCGAGACAACTTGCGCAGCGCCGCAGATCCGACGGGCGTGGGCGTCCAGCCGTGCGTGTCGAGCGTCCCGAGCGCCGCGACGTCCGCGGCGACGACGACGTGGCCCGTCGTGCCGGCGAGCTTTCGCCCCTTCCTGTCGACGATCGGGCCTCGCGGCCCGGGAATGTCGACGGTGCGGAACGACTGCTGGTTCGCCTGCGACGTGTACTGCGGCCCGTGCAGCACCTGGATCGACCACGCGCGCAGGACGAGCACGGCGATCGCGACGCCGATCACGATCGCGAGCCCGCCGACGCGGACGAAGAAGCCGTTGCTGCGGAAGTACGGGGCGTCGGCGCGCGAGTACGGCCGGACCCGGCCGGCAGCGGGCAGGGAGCGCGGGAGCTTGGCCCTCCTGCGCTTCGGATCGGGGGTGGAGATGGCTACGGCGGCTGCGGCTGGTCGTTCGCGGTCGGCATCGGCGCACCCTGCCGCAAGGGACGCTCGACGTCCAGTGTAGGGGCGGTCCTGGCGAGTGGCTACTCGTCTGCGAGCTCGTCCGCGAGCAGCGCGAGCGCGTACGTGCGCCAGGCGAGCTCGGGCTCCGCCCGTAGCGCCGAGAGCGCCTGCGAGACCACGGCGAGGCCCTCCGCCTCGCCCGCCAGGCCCATGAGCGCCTCCTCGAGCCCGGCGCGCCGCTCCGGCGAGTCGAGCTCGGCGGCGAGGCGCTCGACGGCGACGTCGTCGTGGCCGAGCTCGCGGTGCGGGTCGCCGCCCGCAGCGAGGACGAGCATCGCGCGGCGCAGCGCCGCCTTGCGCTCGGCTTCGTCGACCGCGACCTCTCCGACGACGAGCCAGACGAGCACGACGAGCAGCTCGCTCGAGCGCGCGTCGAGGCCCGACGACTCAAGCTGTTCTAGCCGGGGTCGCGACAATCGCCCGTGTCGCCCTCGCAGCAGCCGACCTTGAAGCGGCAGCGCGGGCACTGGAACGTGCCGTGCCGCCACTCCATCGCCGCGCCGCAGCGCAGGCAGGTCTCGACGACGGGCTCGGGAGCGGCGGCGGCCATGCGCGAAGGCTACGCGTCGTCCAGGACGTCCTCGAGGCGCCGAAACGCGCACACCGTCTCGAAGCCGAGCCGGGTGAGGATCGGCGCCGACATCGCGCCCGCGGAGACGGCGAGCGCGGGCGTACCGCGCAGCACCGCGTCGTCCCAGCGCGCGCGAACGAGCGCGCTGTAGGCGCCGCGGCCGCGCGCCCACGGCGCGGTCGCGCCGCCGGCCATGTGCACGCCGCAGGATGAGAAGATCGCGCGGCCGCCGCCGGCGATCCGGCCGTCGAGCCACGCGGCATAGAGGACGACGACGTCGCTCTGGCGCTCCAACTCGTACTCGTCGACGAGTGCCGCAACCTCGCGGCGTCGTGAGGTTGGGGTGTCGAAGGCTTCGTACTGCGCATCGGTCACGGCGACGAACTCCTCCGCGTTTCGCACCGCGCGCACCTCGATCTCCGGCGGCCCGGGCGGCGGTGGAGCCGTCAGCAGCATCCCGTCGATCAGGTAGTCGCCGTCGACGACGCGTAGCCCGTGCGCGAGCAGCCGCTCCTCGAGGTCGCCGGGAGTCGAGTGCTCGCTCAGCCACCAGCTTGCGACGCTCGCTCCGGTGACCCGCATGAAGGAGCGTGCGGCCTCGACGGCGTCTTCGATCTCGTCGCTGCGCAGCCGGATGCGCTCAACCGCAAGCCATGTGCCGCTGATGCTTCCGCGCAGCGTGAAGCGCTCGTTCGAGAAGCCGGTGCTGTCGGGCGACGGCGGCGTGAACGCCGCCGGCGCCTCGACGAATTGCTCCAGCTCAGTCGGCGTAGTACTCGTCGGCGATCGAGAGCACGTCGTCGAGGACCGCGAGGCCCTCGTCCAGCTCTTCGCGCGTGATCGTGAGCGGCGGGCAGATCATGATCATGTTCCAGTGCGTCATCAGATAGACGCCGCGCTCGAGCGCCGCCTTTGCGAGCCGCGCCATCGGCGCCGCGTCGTCGCCGCCGCCGTTGAACGGAACGAGCGGCTCGCGCGTCGCGCGCGACTTCACGAGCTCGAGCCCCCAGAAGCAGCCGAGGCCGCGCACGTCGCCGATCGACGGATGCTTCGCGGCGAGGCCGTTCAGCGCCTGCTCGAACACGGGGCCCAGCTCCGCCGCGTGCTCGACGATGCCCTCGTCGCGGAACGCCTCGATC
>JANMWV010000468.1:0-1777 GCA_031394165.1 Actinomycetes bacterium | reverse complement strand
TCCGGCTTGTGCTCGGCGACCTGCTCGACGAACTTCTCCGGCGGCACGTTGACGCCGAGGTCGTAGACGGTGAAGCCAGCGCCCTCGAGCATGATGTTGACGAGGTTCTTGCCGATGTCGTGCACGTCGCCCTTGACCGTGCCCATCACGAAGGTGCCGATCGGCTTCGCGCCCGTCTCGGCGAGCAGCGGACGGAGGATGTCGAGCGCGCCCTGCATCGCTCGCGCCGCGATGAGCATCTCCGGAACGAAGAAGTCGCCGCGCTCGAACCGCGCGCCCACTTCCTCGAGCGACGGGATCAGCGCGTCGTAGAGGAGCGTCTCCGGCCCCATCCCGGCGGCTAGGCCCTCCTCGGTCAACGCCTTCACCGACGGGGCGTTGCCGACGAGCGTGTCGTCGAACAGCCCCTGCAGGATCTCTTCGTTCGTCATGCGGCTCCTCGCTTCGCGTCGTGGTGGTCGAGCCGTGCCGAGAGCTCGGCCGCGTGGTCGATTAGTAGCGCCCCGAGCTCGTTCAGGCGGGCGGGGGTGAGGCGAATCGTAGGCCCGGAGATGCTGAGCACGGCGACGGCCTCGGCGCCTCCAGGGCCGAAGACCGGTGCTGCAACCGCGACGAGCCCCGGCTCGAGTTCCTCCAGTGTCGTCGCGTACCCGCGGGCGCGGACGGCCGCGAGCTCGGCTTCCAACGCGGCGGCGTCGACGATCGTGTGCGGTGTCAGCAGTTCCAGCGGGCCTGCCGGGAGCTGAGCCGCGCCGAAGGCGAGCAACACTTTCCCGTTCGCCGTGCAGTGCAGAGGCGCGGCGCGACCGACCCAGTTCGTGCCACCAATGAAGTGGCGGCTGTCGCGCTGTGCGAGGTGCTCGACGCCGCCGGGGCCGGGGACGGCGAGGTTCACCGTTTCGCCGCACACCTCCGACAGGCGACGCAGCGTGTCGGCGGCCGTTGTGACGAGGTCGGCGGTTCCGACGGTGCCACGCGCGAAGCGCACGAGCACGTGGCCGGGGCGGACGCTGCCGCGGGAGCCGTCGCGCTCGACGAGACCTTGGCGTTCGAGCGCGCGTACGAGACGCGAGGTTGTGCTCTTCGGGAGCCCGGCCGCGGTCGCGAGGGTGCCAACGGTCGGCGGCTGCGCGCTCTCGAGCACGTGCACGAGCAGTTGCGCTGCGCGGTCGATCGACTGGGTGCCGGACTGGGAGTTGTCAGTTGCGCTCATGAATCACCATGTGGAACTGTCAAACCACATCGTGAGTCTAAGAAGAGAAGCTGCGGGCGTCAAACGGTGGGGCAAACAACGTGATCTGGCGCGAACAGGTCTATGATCGTGCCTGCGTGCTTTGGACACCCTTGCTGCGGGATTTCGCGTGACTGATGCGACCGCACCAGCGGTCCTCGACCGCGCAGACCGGATCGACAGGAGCGGGCCGCCGCTGATCCACGCGGAGGGCGTCTGGAAGATCTTCGGCGCGAACGCGGACAAGATCATCGGCACAGCGGACGCCGAGCTCTCGCGCTCCGAGCTGCGTGCGAAGACCGGGTGCGTGACTGCGGTGCGCGACGTGTCGTTCGACGTCTGGCCGGGGGAGGTGTTCGTCGTGATGGGGCTCTCCGGCTCGGGCAAGTCGACCCTCGTGCGCACGCTGATCAGGCTGATCGAGCCGACGGCCGGGCAGATCTCGATCGCAGGGCAAGACGTCACGGCCGCGAGTCCGAATGACCTGCGCCAGCTACGACGCCACTCTGTCTCGATGATCTTCCAGCACTTCGGCCTGCTCGCGCA
>JANMWV010000440.1:0-3021 GCA_031394165.1 Actinomycetes bacterium | reverse complement strand
CGACGGCGTGTTCGCGATCGCGGCGACGCTGCTCGTGCTCGAGTTCAGCGTCGACGCGGCGACCGGGCCGCAGCTCGGCGACGCGTTACTGCATCTCTGGCCGTCGTACCTCGCCTATGCGACGAGCTTCCTGACGATCGGAATCATCTGGATCAACCACCACTACTGCGTCGAGACGTTCGCGCGCGCCGACCGCACCCTGCTGTTCCTCAACCTGCTGCTGCTGCTCATCGTCGGCTTCCTGCCGTTCCCCACGAAGCTCGTCGCGCAGTACCTCAACCAGCCGGGCGAGCAGGCGGCCGTGTACGCGTACGACGCGACGTTCGTAGTGATGGCGATCGTCTACAACGCCTGGTGGCGGTACGCGAGCACCGGCCGCCGCCTCATCCGCGAGAACGTGCCCGCCTCGACGGTCCGCGCGATCACGCGTGCGTTCGACCCCGGCGTGCCGATGTATGGGCTCGTGCTTCTCGTCGCGGTCTTCAGCCCGCTGGCGAGCGTCATCCTGACGTTCGCGATCGCGGCGTTCTACCTGCCGTTGTCAGCGTTGTTCAGCGAGCGCTGAAGCTCCGCCTCGAGCCACGCCGACGCGTCGTGCAACTCGTCGGGGTCGCTCGACTTGATCACGAGCTCGACCTCCGGGCCACCCGGACCGAAGCTCGGATACGAGCCGATGAGGACGCCCGGCCAGCGCTCGCCCGCTTCCACCATCGCCTGCACGATCTCGCTCTCGCGCGTCCGGTAGACGCGACGCCACGCACCGATCGGGCTGCCGCGCCGGAACTCTTCCGAGACCGCGTCGAACATCGCCTCCATCTCGGACGGCAGTCCGGGCATGACGTAGACGTTCTCGATCGCGAAGCCGGGCGCGCCGCCGAGCGGGTTCGGCAGCGCACGGCTTCCCTGCGGCAGCCGCGCCCAGCGCGCGGCGTACTCGGGATTGCGCGTGAAGCGTGCGCGCAGGTCGGCGGCGACGTCGGGCTGCTCGGCCTGCTCGACGCCGAACGCGTGCGCGAGCGCTTCACGCGTGAGGTCGTCCGGCGTGCCGCCGAGACCTCCCGTGACGAGCAGGAAGTCGACGCGCGGTGCCTCTGCGCGCACGAACTCGGCGATCTCGTCGATCTCGTCGGTCAGCGCCGCGAGCATGCGCACCGAGACGCCGAGCGGCGCGAGGCGCTGTGCGAGCCAGGACGCGTTCGTGTTGGGGACGTCGCCCGACACGAGCTCGTTCCCGATCGTCAGAATCGACGCAGTCGCCACGAACGGCACTATATGGACGCATGGGCACGCTTCTCGCACTGCAGGAGCGCCGCGTCGTCGAGTGCCGGCTCACACCCGACCGCCCGCCGGGCCGACGTTGGCCGCCGCGCGCCTGTGGCGGCACGACGAGGTCGACGTCCGCGAGGACGACGTGAGCACCGTGGGACTTTGTGATACCGGCGGCAGCGAGCGTGCCGCCGGTCACTCGACCGGCAGGCCGAGCGCCCGACACGCCCACGGCAGCGCGACTTCGAGCTGCGCGCCCTGGAACGCGCGCACCCGCGGTGCACCCGCGGGTTCCGGAAGGCCGGCCTGCGAGGCGAAGAACCCGGCGACGAACGCAGAGAACTCGTCGACGCCGAAGCTCTCGGGCTCCGGCCCTCCCTCGAGCGCGAGGCTCGGCAGCCAGAACGCGACGTCGAACGCCGGGTTGCCGATGCACGCGTGATTCCAGTCGAGCAGCACGGCACGTCCGCCGCGCAGGCAGAGGTTGTCGCTGCGCACGTCGCAGTGCACGAGCGACTCGCCGTCGAGCGGTGTCCGGTCGCTCGCGTCGAGCAGCGCCGGCAGCGAGCGGTCGAGCCACTCCGCGGAGGCGATGCCGAGTGAGAGGAAGGCCTCCGGGTCTGCAGCGACGACGTGCCAGCCCGCGCTGCCCCACGCATCGGCGAGCCCCCGCAACGGGCCTGCGAGCGGCGCCGCTGCAACGTCCGCCAGCGTGGCGAGCACCGCGTCGACGTCGCCCGGCTGCCACGGCGGCGGCCAGCGCGCGTCCGGCAGCATGTCCTCGAGGATCAGCAGCGGGCTCTCTCCGTCGTCGAAGCCGAGGAAGCGCGGCATGAACGGGCCGCTGACGCGTTCGAAGACGACTCGCTCGTCGCGCACCCACTGCGGGCTCGGATCGACGGTCGCGAGCTTGAGGAAGGCGCGGCTCCCGTCCGCGAAGCCCACGATCCAATGCTCGTTGACCGAGTAGCCGCGGGTGACGACGCGCGCCCAGTTCTCGGCCTCGAGGCCCAGAATGCGCTCGGCGCGGGCGACGGCGTCGGGTTTCATGCCCCGAAGCTAGCGGAGCGGGAACGATCGCCGTGCGAGTGCCGGCAATGCCTGCGCCGACACCCAGAGGGGCGTCGTCGCATACTGCGGCGAGTAGCGCAGGCTGCCGTCCGGCCGCCGCATCCGCGCGAGGAAGCGGAATGCCGCCGCGGGAGGCTTCGCGCCCGCCGCCAGGAAGGCCTGAATCGCCCACGCCGTCGACTGGACGTTCGAGCGCTTCCCGGGCTGTAGCTCGAAGCCACCGTCTGTGAGCTCGCGGGCGCGGAGGTAGGCCAGTGCGCGTGCGATCGGCGTTCCGGTGACGCCGGCCGCGACCAGCGCCTGCACCGCCGCAGCCGTGTCGTCCGTGTCGGGCGCAAGACCCTGCGCCCACGGAAAGCCACCGCCGGGCGTCTGGGCGCGCCGCACGAAACGCACGGTCTCGGGAGCGACCGGTTCGCCGGACTGGCGCAGTGCGAGCATCCCCCACACGGTCGAGTTGACCGCCGGGCCGACCGCCCCCGTCGCGCGCTGCAGCGCGCGCAGCGCGTCGAGCAGTGCCGGCGTCGCGCCGCCCGTGACCGCCTCCGCCATCACTGTGAGCTCGAGCTCGGTCGGTGTCAGCCCTTGCTCGTGCGCTTGCAGATATGCGCGCGCGCCCTCGGGCGCAGGCGCGCCGGCCGCGCGCAGCGCGAGCACGGCGGTCGCGGTCAGGCCGACCGTCGA
>JANMWV010000418.1:0-2586 GCA_031394165.1 Actinomycetes bacterium | reverse complement strand
GTGCTCTAAGTTCCGGAATCTGCATCGTCGACTCCGAAGTGGGCCAGAGCCGCGCGCAGCTCTTGGCAGCTGAGTGTCATACCACCAATCTACCATCTCGAATCGAGATGGTCAACATCCCAATATGACGGGCCAGCCGCTCCCCGAGTTCCGGGTCACGTAGCGCGGCCTCCGGTACCGATGGATGCAGCGGCTCGAACTCGATCCCGCGCATCTCGCCGTGGGGGTTCGACCACACGGGCGGAAAGCCGTCTGCCCCCGCGAGCTGGTCGCGCAGGGGCGCACTCGCAGCGGATCGGTTGAGTAGGGCATGTCCCCAAGTGCGTCTGGCGCGGCGCGGGTCTCTGGCCTAGCCTCCGGTGCATGGACGACGCCCCTTGCATCTGCGGATCCGGGCGCACGTTCAGCAGCTGTCACGGCCTGCGCGGCTCCGAGCGACGGCATCGCGGGCGCGAGCTCCAGGCGCTTGCTGAGCTGCACGACCTTGCGCTGCTTTTCCCGTTCATTCGACCCAAGGGGATGGCGATCGAGTCGTTTGCCGACCGCCTCGCGACATCGATGAGGGACGAGCCGCGGGACTCGTCGCCGCTCGAGGTTGCCGAGGGGGTCCGCCTGCTCTCGCGTGGCGAGCGCCGGCGGCTCGTCCGCTCCTGGGCCGGTCGGTACCCGACCCGTTGGCGCAAGATCTGCTCGCTGGTCGGCGGAGAGGCGGTTGCAGAGCAGACGCTCGTTTCGAGTGCCGTTCGCGCAGCGGTTGCCGACCGGACCGTCTGCCCGGCTGGAGTCGCCGCAGAGCTCGAAGACGGCGCGCTCGCCGGCTCGCCCGGCGCGGCACTCGCGCTCGCCCTCTCGCCGCCCGCGGTCTGGTCGTACGAGGAGGTGCTCGCCGTGGACGGATCGTCCGTGACCGGGCAACATGTCGCGCGGGTCAGGACGCAGGCCAACCGGCTCCGCCGCAGGCTTCCGTTCGAGGGGTTGCCGCACGCCTCCGCGACCTTGCTCCACGGCTGCGACCTCGTCGCCGATGACGACGCTGCGGCGGCTGTCGCCGCCCTGTTGCTCGAGGCCTACGGTCTCATGCTCGAGCGTCGCGCGAGTTACATCAGTCAGAGAAACTGATGTAAGATGCGCTGCGTGAAACGGCTTCAGATCATGATCGAGGAGGATCTCGACGCGGCCCTGGGACGGCAGGCGAAGGAAGAAGGAGTGTCGAAGGCCGCGCTCATCCGGCGGTACGTCGGCGAGCGGCTTCGGCCGCTGCCGCCGCTCGCGGACGACCCCCTCTGGGACATCGTCGGGATGATCAAGGGCGGGTCACTTGACGACTCGTCGCGCATCGACGAGATCGTCTACGGCGACGTCGGCCGTTCGTGATCTTCGTCGACACGTCGTTCTGGGTTGCCCTGGCGAACGACACCGACGCGCGTCACCGCGAGGCGGCCGAGCTCTTTGCAGCACACTCCGGGGCGGCGCTCGCGACGTCGAATGACGTCCGCGGTGAGACGTGGACATTCGTTCGCCGGCGCTTCGGGCACCGGGCTGCGGTTGGGTTGATCGACCGGCTCGACGAGACACCGCGATTGCACGTGCTCCGTGCCGTCCCGAGCGATGAGCAGGAAGCCTGGGCCTGGTTGCGTCGCCACGACGAGCGCGAGTACTCCTTCGTCGACGCGATCAGTTTCGCGCTCATGCGCCGGCTCGCGATCCGCGAGGCGTTTGCGTTCGACGGCGACTTCGCCGCCGCCGGCTTCGTCGAGCTCCGCGTGTGAGGCTGATGACCTATCCACCTTGAAGCGGTACATCCAAGCGCGGGGCGGCCAGCTTGAAGTAGCGGCCGTCTTCGACGGTGAACGGACCGAGATCGGAGTACCTGCGTAAGCGCGCGCCACGTCTCCGGTCTCGACGCACGGCGAGTGGCGCAGCGTCGGCGACGACCGGCGGTATCTGAAGGCGGTGCGCAAGTATCCGCACGCCGCGGTGTTCGTCGCGGAGCGAAGCGACGGCGCGATCGTCGGCCGGCTGTCGCTCGCGCGCGACACGCATCCCGCGAGCGCGCATGTCGCCGACCTGGGCCTGATGGTCGCGAAAGACGCGCGGCGCCAGGGCGTGGGTCAGGCGCTGCTGGAAGCGTCAGTCGAGTGGGCGCGGTCGAGCGGCGTGCGGAAGCTCGAGCTGCACGTCTTCCCATGGAACGAGCCGGCGATCCAGTTGTACGAGCGCTTCGGCTTCGAGCGGGAGGGGTTCAGAAAGGGCCACTACTCGCGGGCCGGCGAGGATGTCGATGCGATCTTGATGGCGTACCGCGTCCTCGCATAGCGCCGCCAATTCGGCGTGCGTATGCGAATGTATGTGCATGCATGAACGTCGCTTGCAGATCCGGCTCGACGAGCCGCGCTATCGACGCGTGGTCTGCGGCGCGCGAGCGCCGCTTCTCGGTCGCGGCTGTGATCCGCGACGCGATTGACGTCGCGCTCCCCGGCGACCGCGACGCCAAGCGCGTGGCCGCCGGCGAGGGCGGGTTCGAGGCGCTGCTGCGCGGTTAGACGCTCAGAACGGTCGGTTCGACGAGTTGCTCGACGACCGACG
>JANMWV010000391.1:0-23796 GCA_031394165.1 Actinomycetes bacterium | reverse complement strand
GGCCCGCGCGGATGATCTCCCGCATGTAGGCGCCCTCGTTGATGCCGAGGGCGAGGATCCCGGCGACGATCGCTCCGTCGAGGCTGAACACCCCGAGGTTGAGCGTGTTCGGGATCAGCGTGAACCCGAGCAGCTGGTTCGCGCCGTAGTAGATGAAGAAGATCTGCACGAGGAGCGGCGTGCCGCGGAAGATGAAGACGTAGATGCCGGACGCCAACCGAAGCGGTGCGAACCTCGAGGTTCGCATCATCGCCGCCACGAGGCCGAGCAGCACGCCCATCACCTGGGCGGTCACCGCGATGTACACGGTCGTGTACATCGCTTTGAAGAACACGTGGTCCGGGTGCGAGATTCGCCCCCAGACCACGTGCCATCCGATCGCCGCAAGCATCGCTTCCTACTTGAGCAGGCTCACTGCGTGCGTCATGTCCCACTTGGTGACGATCTTCTTCATCGTGCCGTTCGCGTAGAGCGCGTCCAGCGCCTTGCGCGTCGCCGCGGTGAGGGGATCGTTCTTCCGGATCGCGATGCCGATCGGAATCGGGTTGACCGGCGAGCCGCCGACGGCGAACGACTTGTCCTTCAAGGCGTAGTAGACGACGACCGGCGAGTCGCCGAAATATGCATCGACGCGTCCGGCCTTGAGCGCCGACGCGGCGTCGGTGTCCTTCGGGAACGTCTTGATGCCGATCGCCTTCTTGCCGGCCTTCGTCAGCTTCTTCGACTCGGCGGCGAGGAAGTCGCGGTTCGTCGTCCCCGACTCGACCGAGACCGTCTTGCCCGCGAGGTCTGAGAGCGTGTTGATATGCGCCGGGTTGCCGGCCTTCACCATCAGCGACTGCCCGACCTTGAGGTAATCGACGAAGTTGACCTGTTTGCGGCGCTCGGGCGTGTCGTTCATGCCGCTGATGATCGCGTCGCACTTCTTGCCGACGAGAGCGGCGATGATCGAGTCGAACGTCGTGTTCTTGAACACGGCCTTGACTCCCATCTGGGCGGCGATGGCCG
Organism: Actinomycetes bacterium; assembly: GCA_031394165.1. GTDB lineage: Bacteria > Actinomycetota > Thermoleophilia > Gaiellales > Gaiellaceae > Palsa-739. The sequence continues at coordinate 22,788 of JANMWV010000391.1, read as the reverse complement.
TGCCGATGTCGATGTCCGAGCCGACCGCCTTCGTGCCCTGGTACGACTCTTCCGGCGGATACGTGATGTCACTGCAGTAGACGATCTTGCCGGCGCTCTTGATGCTCGGCGGCGGCGCGACGGCCGCCTCTGCCGCTACGGCGACGGCGGCGAACGCGACCACCACGACGGCTGCGACGAGCGCGCGGCGACCTCTGAGGAGACTGTGCATGCGCGGTTCCTTTCGTTCGTTTCGGCTGGGAAGTCTGGGCGGGCCGACGGCCCGATGCAATGGGCGAGCACCCGCTGTACCCGCCATCATGCACCTACCGGCGAAATCCCTCACCCGGTACTTAGCTTCGGCTGCTTCAATCTGGGGCCTTCAGCCACGACGAGGAGGTCTCCGTGCCCGAGCACTCGAACGGCTCCCCGGCTTCGCCTGCCGAGATCAGCGACCGCCTCGAGCAGGCGCTGTTCGAGATCCGCCGCGTGATCGCCGGGCAGGATCAGATGCTCGAGCGCGTGCTCGTCTGCCTGCTCGCGCAGGGGCACCTGCTGATCGAGGGAGTGCCCGGGCTCGCGAAGACGCTGACGATCAAGACCACCGCCGGCGTGCTCGGCGGCAGCTTCGCCCGCGTCCAGTTCACGCCCGACCTCGTCCCGGCCGACCTCGTCGGCACCCGCGTCTACCGCCCCGACCAGGGCACCTTCGACACGGAGCTCGGGCCGGTCTTCTGCAACTTCCTGCTCGCCGACGAGATCAACCGCGCGCCCGCGAAGGTGCAGTCGGCGCTGCTCGAGGTGATGCAGGAGCGCCAGGTGACGATCGCCCACACCTCGTATCCGGTTCCCTCGCCGTTCCTCGTCATGGCGACGCAGAACCCGATCGAGTCCGAAGGCACGTATCCCCTGCCGGAGGCCCAGATCGACCGCTTCATGCTGAAGATCCTCATCGACTATCCCGAGCACGACGAGGAGCTGACGATCGTCCAGCGCCAGCTCGTGCCGCACCCCGAGCTGCGAGAGGCGCTCTCGCTCGACGACCTCAAGCAGCTCCAGGAGTCCGTGATGAGGGTCTATGTCGACCCGGCGCTCGTCAGCTACTCGGTCGCGCTCGCCGCGGCGACGCGCCGTCCCGAATCGGTCGGGCTCGGCGAGCTCGCGGCCTTCATCTCCTTCGGCGCGAGCCCGCGCGGGCCGATCAGCATCGTCCAGGCTGCCCGCGCGCTCGCGCTGATCCGCGGGCGCGACTACGCGACCACCGACGACGTGCGCGCGCTCGCGAAGGACGCGCTCCGCCACCGCCTCGTGCTCAGCTACCAGGCGCTCGCGGAAGGCATGACGCCCGACCGCATCCTCGACTCCGTGGTCGCCGCCGTCCCCGTGCCGGAGGTGGCGCTCGTTCGGTCGAGCGCCGGATGAACATCTCGCCGCTCCTCGGAGCGGCAACGCCCGCACGCCCCGGCCCGGGCGCACTGCCGCTCGACCTGCTCCGGGCACTGGAGATCGAGGTCGGCCGCCGCCTCTCGGGAATGCTCGCCGGCGAGTACCGCTCGTCGCGCTACGGCGACGGCGTCGAGCTGGCACAGGTGCGGCCGTACGAGCCGGGTGACGACGTGCGAAAGATGGAGTGGAACGTCACCGCACGCACCGGCATCCCGCACGTGCGCGTGCACCTCGCCGAGCGCGCGCTCGCAACGTGGCTCGTGCTCGACACGTCGCCGTCGATGCAGTTCGGCACCGCCGACCGGCGCAAGGCCGATGTCGCAGACGGCGTCGCGATCGCGACCGGGCATGTCGCAACGCGGCGCGGCAACCGGCTCGGCGTCACGACGTTCGGCGACAGCAAGCCGACGACCCTGCCGCCGGCACAGGGACGGAGCGGGCTGATCGGCCTGCTCGCGACGCTGCAGCGCGAGCCGGAGCAGCAGCACGTCGGCACGACGTCGCTCGGCGATGCGCTGCGCCGCGCCGGCGCGATCGCGCGCCAGCGGGGCATCGTCGTGATCGTCTCCGACTTTCGCGGCCCGCTCGACTGGCGCAAGCCGCTGCTCGACCTGATGGGCAGGCACGAGGTGCTCGCGGTCGAGATCCGGGATCCACGCGAGCAGGAGCTGCCCGACATCGGCGAGGTGTGGCTCGTCGACCCGGAGACCGGCCGCCAGATCCGCGTCGACACCCACAGCTCGAGCCTGCGCGAGCGCTTCGCCGTGGCCGCCGCCGAAGAGCGCACCGGGGTCACGCGCGTGCTCTCCGCTCTGGGCATCCCGCACGTGGTCCTCTCGACCTCGGGCGACTGGCTGCGCGTCTACGCGACCTTTCTCGGAGCCCGCCGGTGAGCTTCGCCCAGCCCTTCGTGCTCGTCGCGCTGGTCGCCGTGCCGCTGCTGGTCTTCCTCTGGGTTGCCAATGAGCGGCGCCGCCGCGCTGCTGCCGCCGGCTTCGCGAGCCTTGCACTGCTGCCGAACCTCGCGCCGCGCGCGCCCGGCCGCCTGCGCTACGTGCCGCTCGCGTTTTTGCTCCTCGCGCTGACCACGATGATCCTCGGCGCAGCGCGGCCCCATACGCACCTCTCGATCCCGCGCAAAGAGGCGACGGTCGTGCTCGCGATCGACGTCTCGCGCTCCATGACCGCCAACGACGTGAGGCCGACCCGGCTCGACGCCGCGCGTAATGCGGGCGACGCGTTCCTCGCCAAGGTTCCGAGCACCTACGACGTTGCGCTCGTCGCGTTCGGAAGCCGGGCCTTCGTGGCGGTGCCGCCCACCACCGACCATGCGCTCGTGCGCACGGGGCTCGCGAGCCTCACCTCGGGCGAAGGCACTGCGCTCGGCGACGCGATCGTCCTGGCAGCGCGGCTGGGGCAGCAGCAAAAGGCGCGCACGGGCGTCGTCCCGCCGACGACGGTGCTGCTCATCTCCGACGGCGCGCGTGACGGCGGGCGCACGGCGCCGCTCCCGGCAGCGGCGCGCGCGAAAGCGCTCGGAGTCACCATCTCCACCGTGCTCGTCGGCACGCCGAACGGCGTCGTCACGGCGAAGCTACTCGGCGGCTATCACGAGCAGATCCGCGTGCCGCCGAGCCCGGGAACGCTGCAGGCGATCGCCCGGATGACCGGCGGACAGTTCTTCCGGGCCCGCACGAGTGCGGCGCTGAGCGCGGTGTACGCACACCTCGCCACCCGTGTCGGACACCGCACCGTCGACCGCGAGGTCACCGATCTGTTCGCGGCCGGCTCGGCCGTCGTGCTGCTCCTCGGCGGCGCGCTGTCGCTGCTCTGGTTCCGGAGAGTCACGTGAAGCGCGCCGCCGCTTTCGCGTGCGCCGTGTGCGCAGCACTTGTCGCGGCCGGTGCGGCGGCCGGCGCGAAGACGAACGAGTGCCGGGGCCTGCAGGTCTGCGTGCCCGTGACGGGGCCGTGGGTCCTCGCCACGATCGCCCAGACGGAGTTCCAGCTCGACTGCCCGAAGCGCTACATCGTCGGTGGGCTCGACGCAGAGCTGAGCAGGCGCTCGATCGAGATCGGCTTCGTCGGCGGTCTCGGGAGCCCCGTCAATCCGGGAGTGACGACGACGGGCTCCGCGGTGTTTCTCGGCCGCTTCGTCGGTGCAGGCGGCGTTGCGAGCTTCCGGCCGCACATCGGTTGCGTTCCCGCGTCGGGCAGCGGACAGCGGACACCGACCGCGTACAGCGTGTTCAAGCCCGGCCGGCCGACCGTGCGGGTCGTCCAGGAGTTGCAGGTGCTGCCGAGCATCACGACGCGGCTGACCGTGCGCTGTCCCGCGCCGCTGCGACTCGTGCACGCGACGCATGCCGTCGCGTTCTACCGCGAGGCGCCGCCGGGCGTCGGCGTCGTGCAGAGCGTCCACGTCAAGCAGACGGTGCGCAGCGGCAACGTGCACGTGAGCGCGCGCGGCGACATCGGACTCGTCGGAGGGCGCACCATCGTCCAGGTCGATCTCGTCTGCGCGGTGGGCACGTGAGCTTCGGCCATCCGTTGTTGCTGCTGTCGCTGCTCGCGGTGCCGCTGGCGCTTACGGCGGCCACGCTCGCCGAGCGGCGCCGCGCGCGCTACGCCGTGCGGTATACGAATGTCGACCTGCTCGCGCTCGTCGCGGCAGGGCAGCGGCCGTGGCGGCGTTACCTGACGAGCGCGTTCTTTCTCGCCGCCCTCGCCGCCCTGTGCATCGGGGTCGCTCGGCCGCACGTGACGTCGACGGTGACGAGCGACAAGGCGACGGTGATCCTCGTGCTCGACGTGTCGGGGTCGATGCAGGCGATCGACGTGAAGCCGACGCGACTGATCGCAGCGCAGAAGGCGATCCACACCTTCCTCGACAAGGTGCCGAGCCGTGTGCGGGTCGGGCTCGTGCTGTTCGCGGGTGAAGCGCAGGTGGCGACGCCGCCGACGCGCGACCACGTGCTCGTCGGCGAGGCGGTGGACGCGGCGGGCGAGTTTCGCGGCTTCGGCGGCACCGCGATCGGCGACGCGATCGCCGCGGCCGTCCGGCTCGGGATCCAGGCGACCGGTGAGAAGAAGAACGATTCGCTCGCCTCGTACACGGTGGCGCCCGCGACGGGCGTCGCGAGCACGCTCGTCTCGATCCTCTTCCTCTCGGACGGGCGTCAGACGCAAGGGACGCTGTTGCCGCTCGACGGCGCGGCGCGCGCGAAGGCCGCGGGCTTTCCGGTGTACACCGTCGCGCTGGGCACGACCGGGGCGACCACCCTGCGTGGATTCTCCGGCGGTTTCCTCGGCCAGGGCGGCGGCCTGTTCGGGGTCGGGCGGCGCGGGCTCAGCCCCGACCCCGTGACGCTGAAGGCGATCGCGAGAGAGACGGGAGGCCGCTTCTTCCGCGCGCGCTCGGCGGGCGCGGCCGACGCCGCCTACTCGAAGCTCGGCTCGAGCCTCGGCCGCTCGCGCGGCAAGGTCGAGGTCACCGACGCGTTCATCGGCCTCGGCGCCGCGCTGCTCGTGCTCTCGGGCGTGCTCTCGGCGCTCTGGTCGCCGAAGCTGCCGTAGCCGAGGTCGCCGATCTCGTAGCCTGAGCGTCGATGAGCCCGGCGACGCATCTCCCCGTGCCACGCGCACTCGGCGCGAATCATCCCGTGCTCGACAGCGTCCTCCCCGTGATCCAGGAGTCCAAGGACGTCACGACCGATGTCGCGCGGGTGCGTGAGACCGCGCAGTGGCTCGCGTACGAGGAGTTGCCGTTCCCGCGGTTCCTACTGCCCTTCGAGCTCGATCTCGACCGCCACGGGATCATCGACTTCGTCCTCGTCGCGAACCTCTTGAACTTCGCATACACCGACTTCGACTCCGGCGTGCGCTACGACCAGATCGCCGACGGCGTCACGTACGCCGACTCCGACGCGCTCCTCTACTGCCTCCGACGCGCGCTCGCCGACGGCTTCGACGTGCTCGACGGCGCGTACCTCGCGGGGATCACGACGGATGACCTGAGACACATCCTGCGCGGCGGCACCACCGAGCTACAGATGCTCGAGGAGCGCGCCGCGATCCTCCGCGCCGCCGGCGCGACCCTCGTCGAGCACTACGACGGGCGGTTCCACAACCTGATGACGGCGGCATCGTCGAGCCTGTACGACGGTGGCAACGGCCTGATCGAGCTGCTCGTGCGCGCCTTCCCGCGCTTCGACGACGTCGCGGACTACAACGGGCACACGGTTCGCTTCTACAAGCTGGCACAGCTCGCGTTCTGGTTCCTGCACGTCTCCCTGCCGGGCGGGCTCGGCGTCACCGACCTGGACCGCCTCACCGCGTTCGCCGACTACATCGTTCCCGTCGGCCTGCGCGTCCTCGGGATCTTCCGCTACAGCGACGCGCTCGAGCGTGCGATCGCCGAGGGCACGCTGATCGGGGCGGGCAGCCCCTGGGAGGTGGAGCTCCGCGCGCACACGATCTACGCGACCGCGTTGCTTGCCGACGAGGTGAACGCCCTGCGCCCGCCGGAGCTCCAGGTGATCGTCCCTCAGATCGACGCCCGCCTCTGGGTGCCGTTCCACAAGACGCACCGTCCGCACCACCTGACGCGCACCATTTTCTACTGACGTTTCGCTCGCTCGCTTCACGGGGGAAACCATGTTTCCCCCGTGGACCCCCTTCTTCGGGTGCTCCCGGCGGGGCGGGTCATTGCTGCGCGGAGGCAAGCTCCGCTCCGCGACGACGAGGCTCTGACCAAAGGCTTGTACTTGATGCGGTGCGGCTCGAGCGCTTCGGCGCCGCGCGTCTCCTTGACCCACTCGGCGTAGTCGGCCCAGCCGCCCTCGAACCACGTCGTCTGGCTGTCGCCCTCGAACGCGAGGATGTGCGTCGCCACGCGGTCGAGGAACCAGCGATCGTGGGTGATGACCACGGCGCAGCCGGCGAAGTCGAGCAGTGCATCTTCGAGCGCGCGCAGCGTGTCGACGTCGAGGTCGTTGGTCGGCTCGTCGAGCAGCAGCACGTTGCCGCCGCTGCGCAACAGCTTCGCGAGATGCACGCGGTTGCGCTCGCCGCCGGAGAGGTCGCCGACGCGTTTCTGCTGGTCGCCACCCCTGAAGTTGAACTGCGAGACGTACTGGCGGGAGTTGATCTCCTTCTTGCCGAGCTCGATGATGTCGTGCCCGCCGCTGATCTCCTTCCAGACGTTGTTCGCCGGGTCGAGATCGGCGCGCGACTGGTCGACGTACGCGAGCTGCACCGTGTCGCCGATCGTCAGCGTGCCTGCGTCGGGCGTCTCCTGGCCGGCGAGCATGCGGAAGAGGGTCGTCTTGCCGGCGCCGTTCGGGCCGACGACGCCGACGATGCCGGCGGGGGGCAACGAGAACGTCAGATCCTCGACGAGCAGCCGGTCGCCATAGCCCTTCTGGAGATGCTCGGCCTGGATGACGAGGTCGCCGAGACGCGGGCCTGGCGGGATGTGCATCTCGACCTTGTCGAGCTTCACGTTCTGCTCTTCCGCGAGCAGCTTCTCGTACGCGCCGAGACGAGCCTTCGACTTCGCGTGCCGCGCCTTCGGGCTCATACGCACCCACTCGAGCTCGCGTGCAAGCGTGCGGCGGCGCGCCGACTCGCTTTTCTCCTCGACGGCGAGCCGCGCCTGCTTCTGCTCGAGCCACGACGAGTAGTTGCCCCGGAACGGAATGCCCTTGCCGCGGTCGAGCTCGAGGATCCAGCCGGCGACGTTGTCGAGAAAGTACCGGTCATGCGTGACGGCGACGATCGTGCCCTTGTAGTCGGCGAGAAAGCGCTCGAGCCACGCGACCGACTCCGCGTCGAGATGGTTCGTCGGCTCGTCGAGCAGCAGCAGGCCGGGCGAGGAGAGCAGCAGCCGGCAGAGCGCGACGCGGCGACGCTCGCCGCCGGACAGGCTCGTCACGTCACGGTCGCCGTCGGGCAGGCGAAGCGCGTCCATCGCGTGGTCGAGATGCTCCTCGAGCTGCCAGGCGTCCGCACGGTCGATCGCGTCCTGCACCTTGGCCTGCTCCGCGAGCAACGTGTCGAAATCGGCATCGGGCTCGGCGAAGGCGGCGGAGATCTGATTGAAGCGGTCGAGGATGTCGCGCAGCTCGCGCACGCCGTCCTCGACGTTGCCGCGCACGTCCTTCTCCGGATCGAGATACGGCTCCTGCTCGAGGAAGCCGACGGTCGCGCCGGGCGCGAGCTCGGCGACGCCGGAAGAGGGCTCTTCCTTGCCGGCCATGATCCGAAGCAGCGTCGACTTGCCGGCGCCGTTCGGGCCGAGGACGCCGATCTTCGCTCCGGGCAGGAACGAGAGCGAGATGTTCGCCAGCACCTGGCGGTCCGAGCCGTAGAACTTGTCGGCCCGGTACATGGTGTAGATGTATTCGCTCATCGGAGGGGTCACTGTAGTGGGAGTACGCTTGTTGTCGTGACCGGTTGCTGCCGCCCTCCCAACGAATACCGCAGGTTCTTCAACCGGAAGGTCGCGGCGAAGGACGCGCGCCGGTACCGAAGACGCGGCCTGACCGGCACGGCGCGGACGCTGGCCGAGCTCGCCGGCGACGTCCACGAGGCGAGCGTGCTCGACGTCGGTGGCGGCATCGGCGCAATCGAGCTGGAGCTGCTCCGGGCCGGGGCCGCGCGCGCGACGAGCGTCGAGATCTCGGGCGGGTACGAAGAAGAGGCCGAGAAGCTGCTCGCGGAGCACGGCTACGAAGGTCGCGTCGACCGCCGCGTCGGGGACTTCGTCGCCGACGCGGGAACGATCGACGAGCACGACGTCGTCGTCTTGCACCGCGTGGTCTGCTGCTACCCCGACGCAGACGCGCTCGTCGGCGAGGCCGCGGCCCACGCACGCAGGCTGTTGCTGCTGACGTACCCGCAGGACCGCTGGTATATCCGCTCCGGCGTGCGCGTCATCAACGTGTACCTGCGACTGTCGCGCTGCGGCTTCCGTACCTATGCGCATCCGATCGAGCAGATCCTCGCGGCGGCCGCCGCGCATGGGCTGACCCCCGTTGCACGCAAGCGGCACGGCGCGTTGTGGGAATCGGCATCGCTCAGCCGTGCAGGTTCACGCTGACGCGGCGCTAGCGGAGGACGCCGGTGTGCCCGAGCGAGTACCGGCCGGGCTGCGGCCAGACGCACAACCCATGCGGGCCGCGCCCGACGGGGATCCGTGCGAGCAGCCGCCCGTCCTTCGTGCTGATCGCGTAGACCACTCCGCTGTAGCGCCCTGAGAGCCAGAGCACCGTTCCGTCGGCCGACACGTTGCCCATGTCGGGGCTGCCGCCGCCCGGGATGTGCCACGTCTTGACGATGTGGCGCGTCGCGAACGAGACCACCGAGATCGAGCCGGCCATGCGATTCGTGACGTACAGGTACTTCGCGTCCCGACTCGGATAGAGGCCGTGTGCACCGGCGCCGGTCAGCATGAACCGCAGCACGCGCAGGTTCACCCCGTCGAGCAGCCAGACGCCACCCGAGTTCATGTCCGCGACGTAGAACACCTTCCCGTCGGGGGAGAGCTTCACGTCCTGCGGCGCAGCACCCACACGGAGCTGGAGCGTGTCCACGACGCGCTGCGCCTGGACGTCCACCTTGAGCATCTCGCCGGAGAACTCGCAGCTGACGATCGCGTAGGCGCCGTTCGCGGAGAAGTCGAGGTGGTCCGCGCCCGAGCACGGCACCGTGAGCGAGTGCTGCAGCGCGAACGTATGCGCGTCGCGGAAGTCGATGCGGTGCAGCCGCTCGGCGATGACCATCGCGAAGCGGCCGTCGGGCGTGAAGTACATGTTGTACGGATCGTCGACGGGGATCGTCGCGCCAGGCTTGCCGGTGTTCGGATCGATCGGCGTCAGGCTGTTGCCGCTGTCGTTCGCGACGTACAGCGTCTTCAGGTCGTACGCAGGAACGATGTGTTGCGGCAGCCCGCCGACGGCGAAGTGACGAACGACCTTGAACGTCCGCTGGTCGATCACGTCGACGGTGTTGCTGTCGCTGTTCGGGACGTAGACGTACGGCAGCGCGTTGCGCACGACCGGGCTGAGGTTCCCAACGTGATCGGCGGCGTAGACGTTCTTCTTGTCGAGCAGCGGCGGCACACCCGGGAGCGCCACCGCCGCCCGCACGGCGCCGCGCGGTTGCAACTCGACGATGTTCGCGACGGTGCCGCCGGTGGACTTCCCGCCTGCGACGAGGATGCCGCGCGCGGTGCCGACCGCCATCAAGTCCGACAGCGGCTGCGTCAGCGCGCCGGCGACGACGACCTTCCGCGTCGCGACGTCGACCGCGACGATGCGGTCGGTCGGCGTGCCGACGACTGCGCTACGCCCACCGACGACGTACGCGATCGAGCCGTACGTCGCCGCCGCCGCGTGCGTCGTCGGCGCCGGCAGGCGGCCGATGCGAAACACGCGGCCTGCAGCCGGCGCGTACTCGTACACCGCGTCGGACGCCGAACCAGAAGGCAACGAGCCGCCGGCGATGATCAATCTGTTACCGACCGCCGTGACGGCCGCGTAGCGCACGGCCGACGGCAGATGCGCGACGACGCGCGCGCGACCGCCCGGCTTCCACGCGACGATCGTGTCGAGCCAGCGCGTGCCGGTGTACCCGCCGACGATGTACGCGGTGCCGCCGATCGCAGCGCCCGCCTGGTCGGAGCTGCGCACAGGCAGGTGGCCGACCGCCTCTGCGGCGCCCGTGCGCGGGTCGACCCTCACGATCGTGTCGATCTGCGCGGGGCCGGTGCCGCCGCCGAAGAGATACGCGAGCGACCCGATCGTGGCCGCGGCGGCGTCGTGCACGACGGTCGGCAGGTGACCCACGCGGCGCGAGCCCGCACGCGACACGGTGACGATGTCGTCGCGCGAGGTGTCGACGGCAGTCAGCCCGCCGAGCAGGACGGCACCGCCGCCGAAGGAGGTTGCGGCGGCATCCTGCACCGCCGCATCGAGCGTGCCGGCGTCGACCGGCACGAGCCGTCGGATGGGCAGCGGCTGCGACGCCTCGCTCCTCTGTGCCGCCGTTGCAGTCCCGGTCACCGTCGGCGGCGTCGCCGCGCGGGAGCCACCGCACGCCGTGGCCGAGACCACGACGAGGGCGAGCACGAGGACGGCCGGCCGGAGCAGCACGTCGCCAGCATCGCTGATGCTCCATGAAGACCGCATGAACCAACGCGCCATTGCCCTGCACGCGTCCGCGTGGCACATTCGAGGTGTGCTCCGCCCGCTCGCCCTCGCAGCCGCCCTCGCGCTTGCGGCCACGCCCGCGGCAGCAGCCTGGACGACGCTCGCTGCGGGCGTCCAGGGCACCGTCACGGCCTCGCTGCTCGTGACGCAGGCGGGGACCGTGCTCGCTGCCTTCGACTCGCCGGTCGCCGGCACGATCTCGGTCTCGCGCAGTCTCGGAGCGCCGAAGATCGTCGTCTCGGGCGACCCGAGCGCGAACCGCGTGCAGCTCGTGCAGCAGCCGAGCGGCGCGATCCAGCTCTATTTCCCGAACGCGCAGGGCGTCGGCCGGCTGACCTCGACCGACGACGGCGCCTCGTGGACCGGGCCGGTCCAGACGCAATCGCACACGACCGGGCCGGTCGAAGCTGCGGCCGTCCTGCCAGACGGGACGCCGCTCTTCTCGCAGAGCGGCACCAATTTCGTGAACGTCTTCCGCGGCCTCAACGGCGAGACCGTGAAGAACGTCTACACGCGCTGCTGCGGCTACCACGAATCGCTCGCGGTCGACTCGACCGGCCTCGCGCAGGTCGCGTTCTTCTCGAACGCGGATCCGAGCTGGGCGACCGTCTACGAGCCGCTCGGCGCCGACCTCAGCCCCGGAACCGCGTTTCCGCTGAAGCCCGTCGCCGAGCACGAAGCGCCGCTCGCCGCCGACCGCTCCGGCAACACCTTCCTCGGCTGGGCGCCGGGCTTCCCGACCGCGACCGGCGTCTCGGTCGTGTCGTTCCGCGGCGGCTCGCCGGCCGGCGACGGCGTCACGGCATCGCGGGACGCGTTCGCGGACAACGAGCACCTGGCGCTCACGGTCGACCCGCAGGATCGCGTCTGGATCGTCTGGACGCACAACGGAAGCCTGTATGCGTCACGCTCACGCAGCCACGGGATGCACTTCGGCGCAACCGTGCACATCGCGCTCCCAGGAACGACACATGCGCTCTCGGCACTCGGCCTCGGAGGCGATCCCGGCACCGTCGACGTCGTCGTCAACACGGGCGCGAGCCTCGAGCAGCAGGCACTCCAGCCCGGCCTCTCGGTGCGCGTCTTCAAGAAGGTGAAGCAGGCCGGCGCGAAGAAGATCGTCACGTGGTGGGCGCAGGCCCTCGACGACGGCTTCGGGGTACCGGGCGTCACCTTCTCCGCCCCGGGGCGCCGCGCTCACGGCGACGCGTCGGGCAAGGCGCAGCTGACGAGAGCCGGATTCCGGCGCGGCGCGGCCAAGGCCGCGGCTCCGGGCTACGTGAGCGCCGCTTTCAGAGTGCCCTAGCGGGCTACCATGACCGCATGGCTGTGACCACCGGCACGAAGAAGCTCGACGCCCGCACGCTGCGCGCGGACTTCCCGATCTTCGAGCAGGAGGTGCACGGGAAGCCGCTCGCCTACCTCGATTCGGCGAACAGCTCACAGAAGCCGCGCCAGGTTCTCGACGCGATGACGGCGTTCTACGAGACGTCCTACGCGAACGTCCACCGCGCCGTCCACCTGCTCGGCGAGCGTGCCACCGCCGGCCTCGAGGGCGCCCGCGAGAAGGTGCGCGCGCTGATCAACGCGCCCGACGTCCGCGAGATCATCTTCGTCCGCAACGCGACCGAGGCGCTCAACCTCGTCGCGTACTCGTGGGGCGGGAACAACCTCGGACCGGGCGACGCGGTCGTCGTCACCGAGCTCGAGCATCACTCCAACTTCGTCCCGTGGCAGTACATCGCGAAGCGCCAGGGCGCCGAGTTCGTGATGCTGCCCCTCGACGACCACGGCGATGTCGACCTCTCGGGGCTCGACGCGATCGCGCGCGCACACAACGTGAAGGTCGTCGCCACGAATCTCGTCTCGAACTCGCTCGGCACGATCCAGGACATCGCGCCGCTCGTGCGCTGGGCACACGCGCAGGGTGCGATCTTCGTCTGCGACGCCGCGCAGGCCGCGCCGCACATGCATGTCGACGTGCAGGCGCTGGACTGCGACTTCCTCGCGATCTCCGGCCACAAGATGTGCGGCCCGAGCGGCATCGGCGTGCTCTGGGGCCGCGGGGCGCTGCTGCAGGCGATGGAGCCGTTCCTGCTCGGCGGACACATGATCAAGTCGGTGCGCGAGGACACGACGACGTGGGGCGACCTGCCGCACAAGTTCGAGGCCGGCACCTCGCCGATCGTCGAGGCCTACGGTCTCGGCGCAGCGATCGACTATCTCCAGACCGTCGGGCTCGACGCGATCGAGGCGCGCGAGCACGAGCTCGTCGCGTACGCGCTCGGTCGCATGAGCGACATTCCCGGCATCACGCTGTACGGCCCGCCGGCCGAGCGGCGCGCGGGCGTCGTGTCGTTCAACCTCGAAGGCATCCACCCGCACGACGTCGCGCAGATCCTCGACATGAGCGGCGTCGCGATCCGTGCCGGGCACCACTGCTGCCAGCCGCTGATGCACAAGCTCGGCGTGTCGGCGACGAACCGCGCGAGCTTCTACCTGTACACGCTGCAGGAGGAGATCGACCAGCTCGTCGACGGCCTCGCGACCGTGCACAAGGTGTTCGCGTGAATTCACTCGCGTCTCCGGGGCGGCGCTGGCGCCGCGATCCATCGCCCGGCGGGCCGATGACAGTACTAGTGGGTACGGCTTCGGCCCGCCGGACCTCGGAGCGTGGCACCAGCGTCGTCAGCCTTCCGCGGAGCCCGGCTCCGCCGGGCGGGAGCGAAAGGCGGCCGGTGGCGTGAGCGAGTTCGACCAGATGTATCGCGAGGTCATCCTCGATCACTACAAGAATCCGCGCGGGCACGGGACGATGGATGAACCCGACGCGGAGGCCGACGGGCAGAACCCGCTGTGCGGCGACGAGGTCTCGATCTACGTCGCGTTCGCCGAGGACGGCGAGACGATCGACGAGGTGAAGTTCTCGGGCCGCGGCTGCGCGATCTCGCAGGCCGCGACGTCGATGCTCATGGAGATGGTCACGGGCAAGACCGCGACCGAGGTCGCCGTGCTCGACAAGCAGGAGCTGCTCGACGAGATCGCGATCCCCCTGACGCCGGTGCGGCTCAAGTGCGCGCTGCTCGGGCTGACGACGCTGAAGGTGGCGTTGCACAAGGCGAAAGGCACGCCGCTTCCCGACGGGCTCGCCGGCTTCGACGAGCTCGAACTCACTTAGATGACTGATGCCACGACCATGCACGCCTGGATGGTGGCTCCGGCGCTGCGCCGTGCGGCCGCGGCAGCTTTGCCAAGGCAACCAGCCTTACCTTCAGCTGCCACGACCACACGGCTTGGCCTGAGCCATCCCCAGACGCACCCGGCCGTGGCACCAGCCATCTTGTGACGCAGATCGAGGTCGCGCGGGCGGACGAGTTTCCGCCCGGTTCGGTGAAGCTCGTCGCGGCGGGCCCGAACCGCTACGTCGGCGTCTACAACTGCGGCGGCTCGCTGTACGCGATCGAGGACCGGTGCTCGCACGACGACGGCCCGCTCTGCGAGGGCGACTGGGACCAGGACACCTGCCGGGTCGTCTGCCCGCGTCACGGCGCGACCTTCGACCTCGCGACCGGCGCGGCGCTGACGCTGCCCGCCTGGGAACCCGTCGAGACCTACCCCGTGCAGATCGTGGACGGCATCATTCATGTCGACGTCGGCTGACGAGCTCGACCTCCCGCGCTGCTGGCCGACGAGCGACCCGCTCTACGTCGCCTACCACGACAAGGAGTGGGGCCGGCCGGTCACGACGGAGCAGGGAATGTACGAGCGGCTCTGCCTCGAGGGCTTCCAATCGGGACTGTCTTGGCTGACGATCCTGCGCAAGCGCGACAACTTCCGCGACGCGTTCGCCGGCTTCGACCCGGAGCTCGTTGCGCGGTTCGGCGAGCGTGACGTGACGCGCCTGCTCGGCGACGCGGGCATCGTCCGCCACCGCGGCAAGATCGAGGCGACGATCGCAAACGCGGACGGCGTGCTCGAGCTGCGCGACGCGGGCACGCCGCTGCACGAGCTCGTGTGGTCGCACGCGCCCAGGGACCACGCGACGCCGGGCACGACCGCGGACTGGCAGGCTCAGACAGCGGAGTCGAAGGAGCTGTCGAAGCGCCTGAAGGCCGGCGGCTTCCGCTTCGTCGGCCCGACGACGCTCTGGGCGGCGATGCAGGCCTGCGGCGTCGTCAACGACCACCTCGCGACCTGCTGGGTCAGGGACGACGTGGAGACGCTCAGGACTCGAGCAGCTTCTTCAGCCGGTCGAAGTCCTTCCTGAACTGCTTCTCGGCGCGGCGGGCCATGATCCCCGCGGCGAAGCCCGGCAGCAGCCCGGGATCGCCGACGCCCGTCACGATCAGCAGCGTGCGGTCGCCCGAGGCCTCGAGCTCGTGCCGGATGCTGAACGGCACCGGGCTGTCGAGCGCCCGGATCGAGAACACGTGCGGCGGGTCGTACTCGGTGATCTCGAGCGTCGTGTTGAGCTCACGACCGAGCAGGTGCCGCGACTCGCGGATCCGTGCGCCGACGCGCGGCGGGCCCGCGTCCTCGATCTGTGCGGTGCGGACGCCCGACTGCCAGGCCGGCAGATTCGAGACGTCGGTGAGATACGCGAACACGTCCTCCGGCGTTCGCGCGACCTCGATGGTCAGCTCCGCCAGCACGCAGCGGAGCATAAGCGGTCGGCCCAGCGTCGCCGGTCTCGGGCGCGGCCTTGCGCCGGCCGCAGCATTCGATATCGTGCCGGTACCGCGGAAAGGAGGTGGTCCGGTAGTGCATTCAGACTCAAGTACGGGCAGTGGAGGTACCAGCGGGTAGAGGTGCAGTCCCCGGGACCTACGGGGAATCGCCTAGCCAGCGTAGGGGACGACGCGACTCGCGCCGCCCGGCACTCGCCGGAGCAGGACGCGCCTCTGCCGAATCCAACCTGGTATCCGAAGGGAGGGCCGCTCGCGCGGCCCTCCCTTTTTTCGCTCCTCTAGGCTGCGGCGCGCGCCGAGCCGGCGGCCTCGGACGCAAGCGTCCCGAGCATGAGCCCGAGCCGGTCGACGAGCTCGCCGTCGAGCAGGCGCCCCTCCGAGTCGAACTTCTCGAACGCCCGGGCAACCGGGAGCTCGTCTCCGACCACGCGGGCGCCGGTGACGCCGAGCACCTTGCGGAGGTCGGCCTGCGCCCACATCGCACCGAACTGGCCGTTGCTCGCGCCGATCACGGAGACGCTCTGGTTCGTCAGCGCCGACTCGCGCACCGGGCGCGATGCCCAATCGATCGCGTTCTTCAGCACGCCCGGTATCGAGCCGTTGTACTCCGGCGTGGCGAAGAGCAGCGCGTCCGCACCACCCCACGCCTCCCGGAGGCGGCGGACGGGCTCGAGCGGCTCGGTCGTGTCGAGATCCTGGTCGTACAGCGGCACGTCGCCGAGCCCGTCCCAGAGCTCGACCTCGACGCCGGCGGGTGCGGCCTCGATCGCGGCACGCAGGAGCTGTGTGTTGTGCGAGTCGCGGCGAAGGCTGCCGGAGACGGCCAGGATCTTCACGTTACTCGCCCGCCTTGACGAGCGCGAGCTCGGCGATGAGCTTCACGTCGTTGCCGAGATAGTCGCCGCCGCTCTGGTTCGGCGCGTTCCAGCTGACGCCGTACTGCGTGCGGTCGATCTGGGCCTCGAGCTTCAGCCCGAGGCGCTCACGGCCGAACGGATCGGTAGCCGGAGCGGCTGCGATCTTGCCGGTGAGCTGGACGGGCTGCGTGACGCCCTTGATCGTGAGCTCGCCCGAGCCCTCGATGCGGTTGTCGTCGAACCGGCGCAGCTCCGTGGCGCGGAACGAGATCTCCGGGTGCCGCTCGGCGTCGAAGAAGTCCGGCGCCTGGAGGTGGCCGTTGAGCTGCTCGTCCTTCACGTCGACGCTCGCGACCTTCGCGGAGCCTTCGAGGCTCGAGCCGGCGAGCGTGGCGGAGAAGTCGGTGAAGCTGCCGCGGAACGTGTTGACGCCGGAGTAGCCGATCTCGAACGAGACGTTCGAGTGGACGGGGTCGGCGCCCCACGTGCCGGCAGGTGCGAGCTGGGTGGTGGTGCTTTCGATCACGGACATTTGGGGTCTTCCTTCCTGGAGAGACTGTCGCTATACTTGAGGTGTCAACAATGTTAGCGGGTGAAACTTGACTAGTCAAGTATTGAGCGCACAACTAGCTGTGGAGCCGGAGCTGCAGGCGTGGGTGACCTTCCTGCGGGCGCACGCGTCGCTGACGCGGCAGCTCTCGGCGCGCCTGGAAGCCGGCCACGGCCTGACGCTGAACGACTACGACGTGCTGGTGCAGCTCGCGTACGCGCCCGATCGGCAGCTGCGGCGCGTCGATCTCGCCCGCAGCGTCCTGCTCTCGCCCTCCGGGATCACCCGCCTGCTCGACGGCCTCGAGCGCGAGGGCTGGGTGGCCAAGAAGCACTGCGCGAGCGACGCCCGCGTCACCTACGCGGCCCTGACCGACGCCGGACTCGCGAAGTTCAAGGCCGCACGCAAGACCCATCTCGTCGACATCGAGGCCGTGTTCGGCTCTCGCTACAGCTCGGAAGAGCTCGCGGCCGTCTCGTCGCTGCTCGGCCGGCTGCTCGACTCCGACGAGCCCGCCGCGTGCCTCCAGGAGCCCTCATGACCCACGCGTTCTCCTCGCTGGACGAGCTGGGCGAAGGCCCCGGCTTCCGCAAGATCCGGCAACCGCTCGGCATCACCGCCTTCGGCGTCAATGCGCTCGTGCTCCCGCCCGGCCACGAAGGCTTCCTCCATTACCACGACACGCAGGACGAGCTCTACTTCGTTCACCGCGGCCGGGTGAGAGTCGACGTCGAGGGCGAGACACGCGAGCTCGGGGAGGGCGGTCTCTTCCACGCGAAGGCGACGACGCCCCGCAGCGTCTCGAACCCGTCCGACGAGGAGGCGATCGTCTTCGTCGTCGGCGGCAATGACGGCTACGTCGAGCGCGACGGCCATCTCGTCGACGCCGCGGATCTCGAGCGGCGGAAGAGCTTCGGCTAGCTCAGCGCCGGTCTAACCCCCCCACGAGCTGCACCATCGCCTCGGCTGCCTCCGCGTCGTCGAGTCCCTCCCGTCGCACGAGTGAGCGCCACGTCTCGAACTCGACCGCGTGGCCGACCGCGGCGCGGAGGAGCTTCCGCTGCCGGCCCCGCGCGTTCCAGCCACGGTCGAGCACCGCGCGAACGAGCTCCCAGTACTGCGCGACCGGCGCCGCGACCTCCTGCAAAACGGGCAAGTCGGGCAGGTCTCGGCGCACGTTCGCGGTCAGGACCTCCGTTCTCCTGAAGTACGCGTAGACGTCGCCGAGGGCGACTCGCAGCCGCTCCTCCGGATCGTCGACCTCCGCCCAGCCGGACGGATCGGGGCGGGGGTTCGTGGCCGCCGAGTGTCCCGTGCAGGCCTCGAACAATGAGCGCTCGTCGGGGAAGTGGCGGTAGACGGTCAGGCGCTGCACGCCTGCCCGCTCGGCGATCGCCGTGATCGTCGTCCGGGCCGGCCCGACCGACGCGTGCAGCGCGAAGGCAGCCTCCACGATCCGCTGTCGCGTCTCCGCCTGGGCGTCGGCCCGCTGCTTGAGCTCGTATTTCCTCGTCATGGTGTGGTGTCGCTCCGAGCCGAGTTGACAGCCACGAACCGGCGCGTTACCGTCCCAGATTACAGTAAACAGTCGTGTTTATCCAAAGTTACCCAAAGGAGGAGCGATGGCTGTTCAGCTCGACAGGATCACGATTCCGACGGGCGGCGGCGAGAGCGTCGACATCGGCGGGCTCGGCATCGTGTGGAAGATCGAGGGCGCCGAGGCCGACGGGCGCTTCTCGGTCGTCCACCATCCCCTGGCGCCGAGGGCGTTGGCCGCCCCGCTGCACCGACACACGCGGGAGGACGAGTACTCCTACGTCCTCGAGGGGACGCTGGGCGCGCTGCTCGGCGACACCGTCGTCACGGCGGAGCCCGGGACCTGGGTGTTCAAGCCTCGCAACCAGTGGCACACGTTTTGGAACGCAGGCGACACGCCCTGCGAGATCATCGAGATCATCTCCCCCGCCGGCTTCGAGAACTTCTTCCACGAGCTGGCGGAGGTCTACGCCGGCGACGGCGAGCCGGATCTCGCCCGCTTCGCAGACATGTGCGCCCGGTACGGCCTCGACATGGATCCCGAAAGCGTCCCCGGCCTCTGCGAGCGCTTCGGCGTCAGGCACCCGCTCGCGAGTGGCGGCTAGAGCCTGACGACGGTGCGGACGCCCTTCGGGGCGTGCAGCTCCTCGAGCGCGGCGGCAGCCTCGTCGAGGCCGATCGTGCGCGTCACGAAGCGGTCGAGGTCGAGCCTGCCGTCGAGCGCTGCCTGCGCGAGGAACGGGAAGTCCTGCTGCGGGATCGTGTCGCCTCCGTGCGTGACGGCGATCGCGACCTTCGGGTTGAAGAGATCCCGCTCGACGTCGAGGTCGAGCGTGCGCCCCGGCGGTGGCACGCCGACGAGCGTCGCCGTGCCGGCGTAGCCGCACATCCGCACGGCATCGACGAGGCCGGCGGGACTGCCGATCGCCGAGAACGCGTAGTCGACGCCGCCGGTGAGCTCGCGCACCTGCGCGACCGAGTCGCCGCTGCGCCCGTCGACGGCATCGGTCGCGCCGAGCGTGAGCGCGAGCGCGAGCTTCTCGTCGACGACGTCGACCGCGACGATGCGCGTTGCACCTGCGAGGCGCGCACCCTGCAGCACCGCGAGCCCGACGCCGCCGCACCCGATCACCGCCACCGAGGAGCCGGCGCGCACCGGCGTCGCCCACAACGCTGCGCCCGCGCCGGTCGAGAAGCCGCACGCGAGCAGGCACGCCTGCTCGACCGGCAGCTCCGTCGGCACCTTCACCGCGCAGGCCTCGTGCACGATCACGCGGTCGGCGAACGTGCCGCAGCGCAGCACCTGGCTGAGCAGCTCCCCATCGGAGGCGCGGCGCATGCGGCGGCGGGCGCGCAGGTTGTTCGAGCAGCGGCGCGGGTCGCCGCGCAGGCAGGCGGGACAACTGTCGCCGCACGGCGCCCGCCACGCGATCACCACCCGGTCGCCGGGCGCGACGATCGTCACGTCCGGGCCGACCTCCTCGACGATGCCCGCGCCTTCGTGGCCGAGCAGGATCGGAAACGGCATCCCCCAGCCGCCGGTCT
Organism: Actinomycetes bacterium; assembly: GCA_031394165.1. Lineage (GTDB taxonomy): Bacteria > Actinomycetota > Thermoleophilia > Gaiellales > Gaiellaceae > Palsa-739. The sequence goes on along the minus strand of JANMWV010000391.1, from coordinate 2,976 downwards.
CGACGACGTGGAGGTCGGAGTGGCAGACCCCGCACGCCTCGACGCGCACCTGCACCTCGCTCGGGCCGGGCGGGTCGAGCGTGATCTCCTCGACGGCGGGTTGTGCGCCGGGCTCCGCGTACACGAGCCCGCGCGTCGTCATGACGCCGCGCGGCGCAGCTGCTCGTCGAGGGGCACGAGGGGCAGCCGAAACGTCTCGACCGCGTCCGGTGAGGTGACGACGTTGTCGCCGAGCTGCAGCATCGTCAGCTGGTCACGCGTCACCGGAGCGCCCGGCAGCCTCTCGGTGAGCGCGGCCTGGAGGCGCATGACGCCGAACGGCACGTGCACAGACGGGCGGCGCGAGCCGAGCACGCGCTTCAACCGGTCCCAGAACTCGTTCCACGTCGGCGCATCCGGGCCGCCGATCTCGAACGTCCGCCCTGCGGCCTCGGGGAGGTCGAGCGCGGCGGCGAAGTACTCCGCGACGTCCTCGACCCAGATCGGCTGCAGTCGCTGCGTCCCCGGGCCCACGATCGGCGTCACCGGCGCGAAGCGCGCGAGCCGCACGAACGTCGGCAGCGCGCCGCCGTCCTTGCCGAAGACGAAGCTCGGCCGGAAGATCACATGCTCGAGCGCCGACGCCTTCACGGAGCGCTCCATCTCCCACTTCGCGGCGAAATACGGCACCGCGTCCTTCGTCGCCTCGTCGAGGCCGAGCGCGCTCGCGAGCACGATGCGGCGCACACCCGCCTCCTCCGCGGCCGCGACAAGATCGCGCGTGCCCTGCGCCATCACGCGCTCGAAGTCCGCCGGCGAGCCCTTGATGATCGCGACGAGGTGCACGACCGTGTCGACGCCGGCGAGCGCCGCGCGCAGCGAAGCCGGGTCGGTGACGTCGCCCTCGGCGAGCTCCGCGCCCCACGTGGCGAGGCGCGCGCCGCGCCGCCGCTCGCGGACGAGCGCACGCACGGGGATGTCGCGCGCACGCAGCGCGTGCACGACGCGCGGTCCCACGAAACCGGTCGGCCCGGTGACGAGGACGGTCATTCGAAGTTCTTCCAGTAGCGGCTCGCCGTCGGCCCCTTCTGGCCCTTGTACTTCGAGCCGATTGACGAGGCGCCGTACGGCGTCGTCGCCGGCTCCGTCATCTGCATGAAGGAGATCTGCCCGATCTTCATCTCCGGATAGATCGTGATCGGGAGGTTCGCCACGTTCGACAGCTCGAGCGTCACGTGGCCGTCCCAGCCCGGGTCGATGAAGCCCGCGGTCGAATGGATGAGCAGCCCCAGGCGGCCGAGCGAGCTCTTGCCGTCGAGCCGGGCGACGAGATCGTCCGAGAGGCGGATCCGCTCGAGCGTCGAGCCGAGCACGAATTCCCCCGGGTGCAGGATGAACGGCTGGTCGCCCTCGACCTCGACGAGCTCGGTCAGCTCCTCCTGCTCGACCTTCACGTCGATGTACGGGTAGCGGTTGTTGCGGAAGACCCGAAAGAAGCGGTCGACGCGCACGTCCACGCTCGACGGCTGGAGCAGCCCCTCGTCGTACGGGTCGATCTCGATCCGGCCCTCGGCGAGAGCACGGGAGATCGTGGCGTCGGAGAGGACCATGGAGCGATTCTACGGGCGGGCCGCTCGCGCATCGGGGCGGAAGCATCTACGATCCGGATCCCCCTCATGGCCACCGCCAGCAAGATCGAGTACGGCGAGCTCCGCCGCCAGCGCCGGGAGGCCCGCCGCCGCCAGGTCCGGCGCCGGCGCCTGGCCGCGCTCGGCGTGCTCGCGATCCTCGGCGTAGCCGCGCTCGTCGGCGTCGTGCAGCTCGCGACCGGCACGGGCTCGGGCTCGGTGACCCTGAAGCCGGTCGGCTCCGTGGTGCCGGTCAGCCTCTTCAAGTCCCAGCTGCCGGAGGAGATCCGCGGCATCCACGTCACCGGGCCGCTGATGACGCTGACCGGGAAGCTCGACTCGTACCTCGCTCTGACGCAGAGCGGCCTCAACACGATCGAGCTCGACCTGAAGGACGAGAACGGCAACGTCACCTTCACGAAGAACGCGCCGCCGCTCGCCCTGCACGACGGCGCCGCGCTCCGCTACTTCGATCCCGGCGAGGTCGTGAGCAAGGTGCACCGCCACGGCGTGTACCTGATCGGCCGCGTCGTCAGCTTCGAGGATCCGATCACGTCGCGCGCGCACCCGCGGCTGGCCGTCCGCCGCAGCGACGGCTCGCTCTGGAAGACCTCCGGCGGCCTGGGCTGGCTCAACCCGTACTCGCGAACCGCCTGGAAGTACAACGTCGACGTCGCGGTCGCCGCGGCCAAGGCGGGCTTCGACGAGATCCAGTTCGACTACGTCCGCTTCCCGAGCGACGGCGACCTCTCGCTCATCCGCTATCCGGGCGCGCATGCTCAGCCGATGGACGAGACGATCGCCGCCTTCCTGCGCTACGCCGTCCAGCGCCTGCACCCGCTGGGCGTCCGCGTCTCGGCAGACGTCTTCGGGCTCTCGGCGACGCGCGAGCTCGGGATCGGCCAGCATCCCGGCCAGATCGCCGAGGTCGTCGACGCGATCTACCCGATGGTGTACCCGTCCCATTACCGCTCGGGCGAGTACAACCTGCCCGACCCGAACGCGGTGCCGGGCACAACGGTGTCGCGCTCGCTGAACGACTTCCAGGCGAAGCTCGCCGGCGGGAAGGCGACGATCGTCCCGTGGCTCCAGGACTTCTCGCTCGGACGCACGTACTCGACTGTCGACGTGGCCGCGCAGATCGCAGCAGCGCGGGCCCACCACACGGGCGGCTTCATGCTCTGGAACGCAACCGGGGTCTATACCCCGCAGGCGCTCCGCAGCGGCCCGCTCGGGCCGATGCCCGAATTGCCGTCGCCACAGCTGTAGTCCGAGTCGGGGCCTGCGAGCGGCCCCGCTATCGTGGGTGCATGGCGATGACGCGCGCGATCCACCTCCAGACCGAGATCCCGGGGCCGCTGTCGCGGGA
>JANMWV010000386.1:0-8631 GCA_031394165.1 Actinomycetes bacterium | reverse complement strand
GGATCTTCGTGTCGGCGGAGAGGCCGAGCGCAGCCGCGATCTTGCGCGCCGTCGGCTGGCCGATGCCGTAGATGTAGGTCAGCCCGATCTCGAGCCGCTTCTGATTCGGGAGATTGACTCCCGCGATGCGGGCCATCAGTGATTCCCCTCGTGGTCACGGGCCACTATTACCCCTGCCTCTGCTTGTGACGGGGGTTGGTGCAGATGACCATCGTGGTGCCGTGCCGCTTGATGACGCGGCAGCGCTCGCACATGGGCTTGACGGAAGGGCGAACTTTCATGAGTTAGCGATGCCTGAAGGTGATCCGACCGCGTTTCAAGTCGTAAGGGCTGAGCTCCACCTTGACCTTGTCCCCGGGAAGGATGCGGATGTAGTGCTTCCTCATCTTTCCGGAGATAGTTGCCAGCACGGAGTGGCCGCCGTCTACCTCGACCCTGAACATGGTGCTCGGTAGGGCTTCGACGACCTCGCCTTCGACCTCGATCTTCTCTTCCTTAGACGGCATATCCTTTCGGGCGTAGAGTGTTTCAGAGTGATGCGCGCGCACGGCAAAGCCGGTGCGCGGCGGGGAATCATCGTAGCAAAGCGGCTCCAGCTCTCGTCAGGATGCGGGGCCCTTCGGCGGTCACGGCGACCGTGTGCTCGAAATGCGCGGCGAGGGACTCGTCGACGGACGAGATCGACCAGTCGTCCTCGTGGACGTACACGTCGGGAGAGCCGGCCGTGATCATCGGCTCGATCGCGAGGGTCATCCCCTCCTGGAGCACGGGGCCGCGTCCCGGAGGCCCGTAGTTCGGAATCTGCGGGTCCTCGTGGTAGGAGCGGCCGACGCCGTGCCCGACGAGGCTCCGGACGACCGAGAAGCCGGCCTCCTCGACGACCATCTGGACGGCGTGCGAGATGTCCGAGAGTCGGTTCTGGATCCGCGCCTCGGCGATGCCGGCGGCGAGCGCCTCCTGGCACACGTCGAGCAGGCGCTGGGCCTCGGGATCGATCTCCCCGACGGCCAGGGTCACCGCGCTGTCGGCAACGAGCCCGTTCAGGGTGATACCGAGGTCGACCGAGATCAGGTCGCCCTCCTTCGCCGCGTACTCCGTCGGGATCCCGTGCACGACCATCGAATTCGGGGACAGACAGAGCGCCGCCGGAAAGCCCTTGTAGCCCTTCGAGGTCGGCACGCCGCCCTTCGAGCGGATGTGCTCCTCGGCAATGCGGTCGAGCTCGAGCATCGTCAGTCCCGGCTCGAGCACTTCGGCGCAGAGTGCGAGCGTCTCGTGGACGAGCTCGCCGGCGAGGGCCATGCCCTCGATCTCGCTCGTGGACTTGCGGATGATCATGCTCGCGTTTGCACCTGCTCGAGGGTGTCTTCGATCTCGATCCAGACCTCGTCGATCGGCCGCTCGGCGTGCATCTTCACGAGCTTGCCCGTCACGAGGTAATGGTCGACGACCGGCTCGGTCTTCTCGTGGTAGTCGCGCAGCCGCCGCTCGATCGCCTCTGGCTGGTCGTCGGCACGGCCCTCGAGCGCGGCGCGCTTCGTGAGCCGCTCGCGCGCGTTGTCGTCGGCGAGCTCGAGCAGCAGCACGACGGACAGCGGGCGGGCGATCTCCTCGAGCAGGTCGTCGAGAGCCTCAGCCTGGACGAGATTGCGCGGGTAGCCGTCGAGCACGAAGCCGCGGTCCGCTTCCAGGACCTTCTCCCGGATCAGCGGAATCGTGATCTCGTCGGGAACGAGCTCCCCGGCCGCGAGCAGCGGCGCGACGAGCTTGCCGAGGTCCGTTCCAGCAGTGATCGCGGCGCGGTACAGATCGCCGGTCGCGATGTGCGGGATCTCGTACGCCTCGGAGATCTTCTTTGCCTGCGTCCCTTTTCCGGATCCTTGCGGCCCGAGCATGAGGACGTTCACGAGTGCACTACCGCAAGAAGCCTTCGTAGTGGCGCATCATCATCTGCGACTCCATCTGGCGCATCGTGTCGAGCGCGACGCCGACGACGATCAGCACCGAGGTACCGCCGAGCGCGCGTCCGGTCGCCTGCGAGAAGCCGAAGTAGCGGATGAAGATGCTCGGCGCGACGGCGACCGTCGCGAGGAACATCGCGCCGGGGAGCGTCAGGCGCTGCAGCACGCGGTCGAGATACGCCGCGGTGGGCGGGCCCGGCCGGATGCCCGGGATGTACCCGCCGTTCTTGCGCAGGTTGTCCGCCTGGTCGACCGGGTTGAACTGCACCGACGTGTAGACGTACGTGAAGACGATGATCAGGGCCGCCTCGACGCCGAGGTAGATCCAGCTCGTCGGCAGGAAGTTCCTGTTCACGAAGCCCGTCCACGACGGGACGAACTGCGCCATCGTCGGCGGGAGCGCCATGATCGCCGCCGCGAAGATCACCGGGATGACGCCGGCCATGTTCACGCGCAGGGGCATATACGTCGCGCCGCCCGTCGTCTGCCGGTTCCCGAGTTGCCTACGCGCGTACTGCACCGGGATGCGCCGCTGGCCCTCCTGCACGAAGACGACGGACACGACGACGGCGATCGCGAGGATCGGGAAGAAGAGCCGCTCGAGCGTGCCGCCGTTGATCCACGCAGTGACGCCCGCGGGCGCCGCGGCGAGGATCGACGCGAAGATGAGCAGCGAGATGCCGTTGCCGATGCCGCGCTTCGTGATCAGCTCGCCCATCCACATCAGCAACGCGGTTCCCGCTGTGAGCGTGAGGACGATGATCACGAGCTTGCCGGAGTTCACGTTCGGCAGCGCGCCCTGGCGCTTGAACAGGAACGCGTAGCCGGTCGCCTGCGCTGCGGCGAGCACGATCGTCAGGTACCGCGTGTACTGCGTGATCTTGGCGTAGCCCGCCTCGCCTTCCTTCTGCAGCCGCTCGAGCGTCGGGACGACGACGGTCATCAGCTGCACGATGATCGAGGCGGTGACGTACGGCATGATCCCGAGCGCGAAGAGCGAGAAACGCGACAGTGCGGAGCCCGAGAACAGGTTCAGCAGCGTCAGGATGCCGCCGCCCGAGCCGTTGAAGTACTGCTGGATCGCCTTCTGGTCGATGCCCGGCGCGGGAAGCCACGAGCCGAAGCGGTAGATCGCGAGGACGGCGGCCGTGAACAGCACGCGCCTGCGCAGCTCGGGAACGCGCCAGGCGTTGGCGAGCCAGGAAAGCATTACGCGTCCGGAGTCGCTGCTTCGTCGGCGATGGGCGCCTCAGCGGCGTCCGCCCCCGGCTCGTCCTCAGCAGCCGCAGCGGCAGCAGCCGGAGCGGCGGCCTGCGCCGGCTTGCCCTTATGGTGCTTCTTCTTCTTCACCTTCGGCTCGCGGAGCAGCTCGACCGTGCCGCCCGCCGCTTCGATCTTCTCGCGGGCAGTCGCCGAGATGCCGTGCACGCGCACGGTCAGCTTCTTCGTGACCTCGCCCATACCGAGCAGCTTCACGTCGATCTTCGTGTTCTTGATCAGGCGCTTCTCGACGAGAGCCTCGGGCGTAACCACGTCGCCGGCGTCGAAGCGGTCGAGGTCGCGGAGGTTGACCGGCACCGTCTCAGTGCGGAACGGGCCGACCGGCATCGCGTCCTTCGACGTCGCGCCGCGCAGCTTGCCGATGCGCATGTAGATCGGCATCTGGCCGCCCTCGAAGCCGGCGCGCATCTTGTGCGAGCCTGCGCGTGACTTCTGGCCCTTGTTGCCCCGGCCGGCGTACTTGCCCTTGCCCGAGCCCGGGCCGCGGCCTACGCGCTTCCGGTCCTTGCGCTCCTGCGCAGGCTTGAGATCGGTCAGGTTCAGTGTTCTGTCGGCCACGACTACGCCTTCTCGACCTTCACGAGATGGCGGACCTTGCGCAGCATGCCGTCGAGCACTGGGCCTTCCTGCTGCTCCCTGCTGCGGCCGATCTTGCCGAGACCGAGCGCGCGCAACGTGCCGCGATGGCGCTCGCTCTGGCCGATCTTGCTCTTCACCTGGGTGATCAGCACCTTCGCCATTTAGTCTCTGCCCTTCTTCGGCTGGTCGTCCTCGCGGATCACGGTCTTCTTGAGCCGCTTCGCGACGCTCTGCTTCTTCGCGACGGGCGCCTCGACGACCGGCGCGACGACCGGCTCCTCAGGGGCCTGCTCCTCGACGACCGCAGCCGCCTTCGGCTTCGTGGCGCGCTTCGGCTTCGGCTTCGGCGCCTCCTCGGCGGGCTCGACGGCGGCCGGCTCGACAACTGCGGGCTCGACAACTGCCGGCTCGACAACTGCCGGCTCGACAACGGCCGGCTCGACGGTGGCCGGCTCGACAGTGGCCGGCTCGACCACGACGATGCCGGTGGCGGCGGCAGCGGCGATGACTGCCGCGGCTGCCTGGTCGAGCTGCTGCTTCGTCTTGATCGACGGCAGCGGCAGCACCTCGCTGATCTGCTTGCCGCGGATCCGCGCGACGTCCTCGGGACGGCGCAGCTCGTGCAGCGCGGCCATCGTGGCCTTCGCCATGTTGATCGGGTTCGTCGTGCCGAGACTCTTCGCCAGCACGTTGCGCACGCCGGCGAGCTCGAGCACGGCGCGAACGCCGCCGCCTGCGATCACGCCCGTACCGTCGGAGGCCGGGCGGAGCATCACGCGCGCCGCGTCGAACCGGCCGAGCACCTCGTGGGTGATCGTCGATCCGTGCTTCGGCACCGTGTAGAGATTCTTCTTGGCGTCCTCGACAGCCTTGGTGATCGCGAGCGGAACCTCGCGCGCCTTGCCGTAGCCGACGCCGACGCGATCGATCTCGTCGCCGACGACGACGAGCGCCGTGAAGGAGAAGCGCCTGCCGCCCTTGACGACCTTGGCGACACGGTTGATCTCGACCACGCGCTCCTTCAGCTCACGCGTCTCTGAAAACTCGACACCCATCAGAACTGCAACCCTCCCTCGCGCGCGCCGTCGGCGAGCGCTTTGACGCGTCCGTGGTAGAGATAGCCACCGCGGTCGAAGACCGCTGCTTCGACCCCGGCCGTCTTCGCGTTGGCGGCGAGCAGCTTGCCGACCTCGCTCGCCTGCGCGGACTTGTCGCCCTTGAACGACTTGCCGAGACCGAGCCACGACGCCGCAGCGATGGTGCGGCCGTGCTCGTCGTCGACGAGCTGGGCCTCGATGCCGCGGTTCGAGCGGAAGACGGCGAGACGCGGCCGCTGGGCCGTGCCTGCGACCTTGCTGCGCACACGGCGATGACGCCGGGCCCGAGATTCTCTGACGGTCAAACTAGGCACGCTTGCCTACCTTCCTGCGGACGTACTCGCCCTCGTAACGGATGCCCTTGCCCTTGTACGGCTCGGGCGGCCGGACCTTGCGAATCTCGGCAGCGGTCTGACCGACCTGCTGCTTGTCGGTTCCCCTGACGATCACCTGCGTCGGCGCGGGAACCTCGAACGTGATGCCGCTGCGCGGCTTGATCGTCACGTTGTGCGAATAGCCGACCTGCAACTCGAGGTCGTCGCCCTTGAGCGCTGCCCGGTAGCCGACGCCCTGGATCTCGAGGCGCTTCTCGAAGCCCTTCGTGACACCCTCGACCATGTTTGCGACGAGCGTGCGCGTGAGGCCGTGCAGCTCGCGGTCGGGTGCGCGCTCGGTCGGGCGCGTCACGGTGATCGTGTCGCCCTCCTGCACGATCTTCATGCGCTGGGGCACGACCTGCTGGAGCGAGCCGAGCGGGCCCGAGACCGCGACGCGGCCGGGCTCCAGCTGAATGCTCACGCCGGTGGGTACTTCGATGGGTGCTTTTCCGATTCGGCTCATGTGGCTACCAGATGAAGCAAACGACCTCGCCGCCGATGCCGCGCTCCTGCGCGGTGCGGCCGGTGACGAGACCTGACGACGTGGACAGGACGGCGACGCCCATTCCGCCCAGCACGCGTGGGAGACGATCCTTCCGCGCGTAGACCCGGCGGCCCGGCTTCGACACGCGCTTCAGGCCGGAGATGACCCGCTCGCGGTTGCGGCCGAACTTGAGGTCGACGACCAGGGTATCGAAGGACTCGCCCTTCTCGACGTGGTAGTCCCGGATATAGCCCTCCTCCTTCAGGAGGCGGGCGAGCTCCACCTTCATCTTCGAGCTCGGCATCGTCGCCTTCTCGTGGAGCGCCTTGTTCGCGTTCCGGATGCGGGTGAGCATGTCTGCGATCGGATCGGTCAGCACGTCTTCTCTCCTACCAACTGGACTTCGTCATGCCGGGGATGGCGCCCTGGTGGGCGAGCTCCCGCAGGCAGATGCGGCAAATGCCGAACTTCCTGAACACCGCGCGCGGCCGCCCACAGCGGTTACAGCGCGTGTAGGCGCGGGTCTTGAACTTCTGCGGTCGCCTTTGCTTGACGACGAGGCTTGTCTTTGCCACGTGGTGTTACTCCCTCCTCTGGCCGTCTGCGCTCGCGAACGGCAGGCCGAAAGCCTGTAGCAGCGCGCGCGCCTGTTCATCGCTTGCGGCACTCGTCGTGATCGTCACGTCGAGGCCTCGAACCTGCTGAATGGTGTCGTAGTCGATCTCTGGAAAGATGAGCTGCTCGCGGATGCCGAGCGAGTAGTTGCCGCGACCGTCGAACGAGCGGGGGTTGAGCCCGCGGAAGTCGCGGATGCGCGGCAGCGCGATCGAAACCAGCCGGTCGAGGAAGTCGTACATGCGCGCACCGCGCAGCGTCACCTTCGCACCGATGGGCATGCCTTCGCGGATCTTGAACTGGGCGACTGACTTGGTCGCCTTGCGGACCTGCGGGCGCTGGCCGGCGATGATCGTCAGCTCGTCCATCGCCTGGTCGAGCTGCTTCGCGTCGGTCTTCGCCTCGCCGACGCCCATGTTGAGCGTGATCTTCTCGATCCGCGGCATCTGCATGATCGAGCTCAGGCCGAGCTCGTCCTTCAGTTGCGGACGGATCTCGTTCTCGTATTGCTGCTTGAGGCGCGGAACGTATGTGTCGGTGGTGGTCGCCATTACTTGTCGATCTCCTGGCCGCACTCCGGGTTCTTGCAGACGCGGACGCGCGTCGTCTTGTCCTTCACCGTCTTCGTGATAGTGGAGACGCGGGTCGCCTTCTTGCACGTCGGGCACACGATCATCACGTTGGACACTTGGAGCGGCGCCGACTTCTCGATGATGCCGCCGGGGATGATCGACGGGCCGCCCATCCGGCTCGAGTTCTGGATCGGGCGCGGCCGCTGATGCCGCTTGACGATGTTCACGTTCTCGACGAGCACCCGGCCCTGCTTCGGCAGCGCTTCGATCACGCGGCCGCGCTTGCCCCGGTCCTTGCCGGTGCGCACCTCGACGGTGTCTCCGGTGCGGATCTTCATGGTCTGCGACACGGCTAGTGGTTACCTCTCGTGTAGGTCGCGCTCTGGGGCGGCGAAAACCAAGTAGCGCAAGGACGCAGGGAGCCTCGATGGTGGTTTCCCATCGGGGCGACTGAGGACGCGGCGATACGCCGGTTTGCAGCCGCATCCAGAGTGCGAGATACGCGGGAGGTGGCCACCTACAGCACCTCCGGTGCGAGCGAGACGATCTTCATGAAGTTCCGCTCGCGCAGCTCACGCGCGACCGGCCCGAAGATGCGCGTGCCGCGCGGGTTGCGCTGGTTGTCGATGATCACGGCCGCGTTCTCGTCGAACGCGATCGACGTGCCGTCGTTGCGGCCGAACGGCTTCTTCGTCCGCACGACCACCGCGCGCACGACCTCGCCCTTCTTGATCGCGCCCTGCGGCGTCGCCGTCTTGACGGTGCCGACGATGATGTCGCCCACGCGCGCGTAGCGGCGGTGGTGGCCACCCATCACGCGGATGCAGAGCAGCTCGCGGGCGCCCGTGTTGTCGGCCACCTTGAGGCGGGACTCCTGCTGGATCACTTCGCGACCTCGACGATCTCGGCCAGACGCCAGTTCTTCGTCTTCGACAACGGTCGCGTCTCGACGATGCGAACGAGGTCGCCGACCTTGGCGGTGTTCGCCTCGTCGTGCGCATGGAACTTGGTCGAGCGGCGGATCACTTTCTTGTACCGCGGGTGCGCACGGATCGTGTCGACCTTGACGACGATCGTCTTGTCCATCGCGTCGGAGACGACGACGCCGCGCCGCTCCTGGCGACGGCCGCGATCGTGCTCCGGCTTGGGCTCGCGGGAGATCGGCTTGCGCTCGCCCGACGGCGCCGGGCGCTTGACCCGCGTCTTCTGCTTGCGCAGGGGACGCGGCACCCGCTTGTATTTCTTCTTCGGCTGCGACTGCGCCAGAGGCTCAGCCGGTGCTGCGGGCTCCGCTGGAGCGGCGGGGGCCTCGGCTGCAGGCGTCTCCGCCTCGGCTTCGGCGACCGGCTCTGCCACGGCAGGGGTCTCCTCGACCACAGCCGGCGCGTCGACGACCGGGGCCTCGTCGGCCACGGTTGCCTCGACTGCTGGGGTCTCCTCGACGGGAGTCTCTTCGGTTGTCTCGTTCTTCTCTTCAGCCATCTAACTCGCCTTCGCCTTCGTCATTTCACGCTCGGTGACGACCGTGAGAATCCGCGCGATCTCGCGCTTTGCCAAGTTCAGACGCGCCGAGTTCTCGAGCGCGCCGGTGACGGACTGGAACCGCAGGTTGAACAGCTCCTGCCGCCGCTCCTTGAGCCGGTCGCCCAGCTCGTCGTCCGACAG
>JANMWV010000332.1:0-9281 GCA_031394165.1 Actinomycetes bacterium | reverse complement strand
TCTCGCCGCCCGGCACGCAGGCGCTCACCTTGCCGCAGCCGAGCTCCTCGCCGAGCCTCTGCGCCGCCTCGAGGAATCGGAGTGGGTCGACGCGATCGTGCTGGTCGCGCCGCCGGGCTGGGAGGAGCCGGCGATCCTGCTGGCCGAGGAGCTCGGTTGCGGCAAGGTGAGCGCCTGTGTGCCGGGCGGTGAGACGCGCGCCGATTCGGTGCGCGCCGGGCTCGCCGAGGTGCCGGCCGAGGCGGTCGTCGTGCTCGTGCACGACGCGGCGCGGCCGCTCCTGCCCGACGAGGTGATCGAGCGGGTGATCGCGCCGCTCTCGGACGGCTGGGACGGCGCCGTGCCGGGACTTCGCGTCGCCGACACGCTGAAGCGCGTCGGCGCGGACGGCGCGATCGCGGAGACCGTGTCGCGCGACGGGCTCTGGGCGGTGCAGACGCCGCAGGCCTTTCCCGCGGACGTCCTGCGCGCCGCGGCCGCCGCAGGTGGCGACGCAACGGATTGCGCCGCGCTCGTCGAGGCCCGCGGCGGCCGCGTGAAGGTCGTGCCCGGCGACGAGCGGCTGCTGAAGGTGACGACGGCCGACGATCTCGCGAAGATCGCAGCGTGGCTCGAGTGACGGACTACCGCGTCGGTACCGGCTTCGACGCGCACGCGTTCGAGGACGGCGTGCCGCTCGTGCTCGGCGGCGTGCGCATCGAGCATCCGCGCGGGCTGGCGGGCCACAGCGACGGCGACGTGCTCGCGCACGCGCTCACCGACGCGGTGCTCGGCGCCGCGGGTATGGAGGACATCGGCGCGCTGTTCCCGTCCGGCGATCCGGCGCTGAAGGGCGCCGACTCGCTCGAGCTGCTGCGCGAGGCGTGGCGGCAGGTGCGCGAGGCGGGCTGGGAGCTTGCGAACGCGGACGTCGTACTCGTCGGCCAGGAGCCGCGGCTCGCGCCACATCGCGACGCGATGCGCACGCGGCTCGCGGCTGCGCTCGGCGTCGATCCGGCGCTCGTCGCGGTGCGCGCGACGACGACCGACGGTCTCGGGTTCACCGGCCGCGGCGAGGGTCTCGCCGCCCAGGCCGTCGCGCTGCTGCGCCGATGAAGCTCCGCGTCCTCACGCACGCAGAGAAAGACCTGCGGGGGACGCTGCCGAACCCGTGGCCCGCGTTCATGGAACACGATCCGATCGTCAACACCTTCTGGCCGCGCCTCTACGAGGTCTATCCGGATTTCCAGCTGTGGGTCGTCGACGGCAAGGAGACCGTCGCGAGCGCGTGCACGCTGCCGGTCGCGTGGGACGGCCTGGCCGAGCCGCGCGGCATCGACTGGGCGATGACGAACGGCGCGGCCGGCGACCCGACGACGTTGTGCGCCGTCACGGTGAACATCGTTCCGTCGCACCGCGGCACGGGGCTTGCCGGCGTGATCCTGCGGCGCATGAGCAGCATCGCCGCTGCGCACGGGTTGGATTCGCTGATCGCGCCGGTGCGGCCGACGTGGAAGGAGCACTATCCGCTGATCCCGATCGAGCGCTACCTCCGCTGGCGCCGCGAAGACGGGCTGCCGTACGACCCGTGGCTGCGCACGCACGAGCGCGCCGGCGGTGCGATCCTCGACCCTGCGCTCCGCTCGATGACGATCACCGGCTCGCGGGAGGAGTGGGAGGAGTGGACGGGGCTCCAGTTCCCGGAGGACGGCGATTACGTCGTCCCGGGTGCGCTCGTGCCGGTGCGCTTCGAGAACGGGCACGGCACATACGTCGAGCCCAACGTCTGGATGAAGCACCCGCTGTACGAGGGGTAGCGCGGCGGACGACTAGCGACGACGCTGGGCGTCGCGCTTCGCCTTGTCGAGCTTGCGGCGCATCTGTCGGTTCGTCGCCTCGGGCGCCATCACGCCCTGCTCCTCCTGCACCTGGATCAGCGCGCGGCGTTCCGGTGCGGTGAGCTGCGACATCGCCGCCTGCGCGCGGTTCGGGTCGCGCAGGGCGCCGGAGCGCTGCATCTTCTTCATCGCACTCGCGAGCTCGGGGTTCGACCGCTCGAGCGCGGCGTTCGACGCTTTCTGCAGGCCGCGCCGGAACATCGGCACCTTCGAGATCACGTTGATCACCGGGCGCAGGTAGCGGCCTCCCTGGATGCGGCCGAGCAGGGCGACGACGCCCAGCAGCAGCACGAGCCCGAGCAGGATCCAGACCGGGATCAGCAGGGTGACGAGGTCGGCGACCAGCACGCTCTGGATCGTACCGGGGTCAGTCGTACCGGGGTTCAGGCAGGGGGACTAGGCCGGAAGCGACGCCGTCAGGCCGTCGATCCGCACGAGCCCGTCCCGCACGAGGGAGGCGAGTGCCTCGGCATCGAGCTCCGCCGCCCCCCGCGCCTCCGCGGCCACGAGGCGCAGGGTCGCCGCGCGGCGCTGCCGGAACGAGCCCTCGAAGGCGCTCTGCTTGCGCAGCGGCTCGTAACGCCGACCGCGCGACGGGCACCGCTCGGCCAGCGGGCAGGCGTCGCAGCGCGGGATGCGCGCGAGGCAGACCGTGGCGCCGAGGTCCATCAGCGCCTGCGCGGCCGCCGGGGTGAAGGTGTGCCCGGTGCGCTCGGAGACGCGGCGCACGTTGACGTCGACGGGGAGGACGTCGCGCCCGTGCGCGAAGCAGGCGACCGCGTCGGCGGTGTAGCGGCCGACGCCGGGCAGCTTGGTGAGGTCGTCCGGCCAGCCGTGCGCTGCGACCTGCTGCGCGGCGCGGTGCTGGTTGAGCGCGCGCCGTTTGTAGCCGAGCCCCTGCCAGGCGCGGATCGCGTCGGCGGGCGACGCCGCGGCGAGCGACTGGACGGTGGGCCAGCGCTCGAGCCAGGCGTGCCAGCGCGGCACGACGCGGTCGACCTGCGTCTGCTGCGCCATCACCTCGCTGACGAGGATCGCGTACGGATCGCACGTCTCCCGCCAGGGGAGCGGGCGTCCGTTTGCCCGGAACCAAGCCAAGAGGAGCTCCTCCACGCGCTGAAGCCTAGACGAGCGCCCGACGACAAAAGGCACTGCAAACGACGTTGATATGGTTCGAAACAGGCCATACACTGCGCGCGTGGAGGCGGACGAGCAGGAGAAGTTCGCGTCGTTCCTGCTCAACGGCGAGGAGCTTCTCGTCAGCGACGGCGGCGGCGTCTGGACGGTGCGCTACCGGGGCCGGGAGGTCTCGAACCGCTTCGTCGACCACGCACTCGGCGAGGCTCTGGGGCTCCCGCCGGGAAGCGTCCTCGGGCTCGTGCAGAAGCTGCTCACCGCCGAGCCGGACACCGAGCTCCGCGACTGAGGTTCGGTCCTCGCGTGGACGTCGCGATCGAGGAGCTCTCCGCGGCCGGGGTCGTTGCCTCGCTCGACGATGTCGCGCAGTTGCTGCTCGACGCGCAGGCGTCGGGCATGGCGCTCGGGCTGGCCGCGCCGCTGACCGCGGAGCGGGCCGCAGCGGTGTGGCGTACGACGGCGTCTCGGCTCGCGGCCGAGCAGCGCGCGCTGCTCGAGGCCGCGGCCGAGCGGGCACGCGCCATGGGCCTCACGCTTCTCTGGCTGACGACGCACGCCGACACCGACTCCGACCGCATCTACGAGCGGCTCGGGTGGACGCGTGTGGGCGTCATTCCCGGCTACGCCGTGCGGCCCGACGGCGAGATCGTCGACAACGTCTTCTACTACCTCGAGCTCTGACACGTCCGGCGGAGCTGCGGCGCTCGCCAGTATCGTCGGCGGCATGTGGGCAGTCGAGAGCGACGATCGCCCGAGCGACCCGACAGCCCGGCAGATCCGCGTCACGCTCGCGCAGTCCGGGCCGCGGTACGTCACGCCGGACGCCGAGTGGGCGGTGTGGTCGGCGACGCTCGGCGAGGAGCGCGACGGTGAGCCCGTCTCGCTCGTCGGCCCGCTCGGGCATGTGAATCCCGGCGAGCAGCTCGTCTGTATTGGTGGGTTTGTCCAACATGTGAAGCACGGCTGGCGCTTCGAGGTGGAGACGTTCCACTCGACGCTGCCGCAGTCGCGCGACGGCATCGCGCTCTGGCTGATGACGCGCGTCACGGGAATCGGCCGCACGTTCGCGCGCGCGATCGTCGATCACTTCGGCCCCGAGCACGTCTTCGCCGAGCTCGACCGCGACCCGGAACGCCTGCGCGAGGTGCGAACGAAGGCCGGGCGCGCGATCTCGCGCAAGAGCGTCGAGCGCGCGATCGCAGCGTGGCGCGACGTCGCCACGATCCGCGAGGTCGAGGCGTTTCTCTTCACGCACGGGATCAGCGCCGGGCTCGCAGCGCGTCTCGTGCGGCAGTATGGCGACGAGGTCGTCTCCGTGTTGCAGCAGGATCCGTACCGCCTCACCGAGCTGCCCCGCATCGGCTTCAAGATCGCCGACCGCATCGCGCAATCGCTCGGCATCGATCTCGATGATCCGCAACGGCTCCGCGCCGGCCTCCGCTTCGTGCTGGAGCAGGCAGAGTCCGACGGCCACACCTTTCTCCCCGTCGACGAGCTCTGGCAGGACGCCGTGCGCCTGCTCGGCGTCGGCGAGCGCGAGCAGCTCGAGTCGGCGGTGCGTTCGCTCGTCGACGACGGCGTCGTCGTCCTCGAGGGTGAGCGCGTGTATCACGCAGAGCTGTGGGAGATGGAGTGCCGCCTCGGCCGCGCGCTCGGCGAGCGTGCACGCGCGAAGCCCAGCGAGCTGTTCGGCGAGCCGCGCCGCCCCGACGTCGACGTCTCCGATGAGCAGTGGGCGGTCGTCGAGCTCGTCCGCACGCGACCGCTCGTGCTCCTCACCGGCTTGCCCGGCGCGGGCAAGACGCACACGCAGCGCGTGCTCGTCGACATCGCGCGACGCGAGCGCAAGCGGGTCCTGCTCTGCGCGCCGACGGGGAAGGCGGCGCGCCGCATGCGCGACCTCACCGGGCAGGACGCGATGACGATCCACCGCGCGCTCGCGTACTCGCCGAACGAGGGCGGGTTCCAGCGCGACGAGCACGATCCGCTCTCCGACGACTACGACCTCGTGATCGTCGACGAGGCGTCGATGCTGTCGCTCGAGCTCGCCGACGCGCTCTTCCGAGCGGCGGGCGACTGCCACGTCCTGCTCGTCGGCGACACCGACCAGCTGCCGCCGATCGGTGCCGGCAGCGTGCTCGCCGACCTCGTCGCCTGCGGCGTCGTGCCGCGTGTGCACCTGACGGCCATCTACCGGCAGGCCGCGCGGTCGCTGATCATCCAGAGCGCGCGCCGCATCAACGCCGGCGAGCTGCCGTTCCTCACGTTCGAGGAGGCGCGAGAGACACTCGGCCCCGACGCCGAGTTCGACGAGGACTTCTTCTTCATCGGCCGGCACGGTCCGGAGTCGCTACGCGAAGCCGTGGTGGAGCTCGTGTGCGAGCGCATCCCCACACGCTTCGGGCTCGACCCGCGCACCGACGTGATGACGCTCGTGCCGATGCGCAAGGGCCCCGTCGGGCTCGAAGCGCTGAACGCCGAGCTCGAGACGCGCCTGAATCCCGGCGAGCGGCCGGTCGTGCTCGCACGGGCGGGCCTGCGCGTCGGCTCGCGCATCGTGCAGACGAAGAACGACTACACGCCCGACCGCGAGGTGATGAACGGCGAGGTCGCGTTCATCCTCGACTGGGACGACGAGGAAGGCGAGGCGCGGCTGTCGCTCGACGAAGGCGAGCGCGAGATCGTCGTGCCCGCGCAGGCGCTCGAGACGTACGACCTCGCCTGGGCGCTCACCGTCCACCGCTCCCAGGGCTCGCAGTTCCCCGCGGTCGTCGCGCCGTGGTCGACCGCCTACGCGGTGATGCTCTCGCGCGCGCTCCTGTACACCGCGGTGACACGCGCCCAGCGCCTCTGCGTGCTCGTGGGTGAGCGGAAGGCCGTCGCGATCGCCCTGGGGCGCAGCGAGCGGCGCCGCCGGCACTCGGCGCTCGCCGCCCGCATCGTCGAATAGCTCGAATAGCTCGAATGGCCCGATCGTCCGACGCTGCACGTACCGTTTGGGACATGGCCAAGCCACTCGAGGAATGGTCGATCGACGAGCTCCGGATGGAGGCCGTCCGCGTCGCCGAGGAGCTCGCCCGCCGCGCCGCCACGCCGGCCTCCGGCGGCGCGAAGAAGCACCGCGTCGACGTCGTCCGCGCCTGCGAGAACTGGGTGCGCGGCGTCGCCTGGGACGAGACGTTCACGGTCGAGATGGTCGAGGACGAGCTGAACCTGCACGAGCGGAAGGCCGGGCAGGAACTCGGCCCGCTCGAGCGCGAGCGGCTGACGCAGCTGTGGCTCGCGCTGCGCTCCGAGCGCTACCGCGACGCGGCCTAGCGGTCAGTCTCGGGTTACGACTTCCACTTCCAGTCCTCCATGTTCCAGGCGAACCCGGTGGGGGAGGGGTTGTTCTTCATCCCCAGGAGCTCTGACTTCCAGATGAGCGGGTTCGGCCGCGAGTACATCGGGATCGTCGGGATGTCGTTCGCCATCAGCGCGTCGGCCTGCTGGAACTCCGCGGTGCGCTTGGCGGGATCGAGCTCGCTGTTCGATGCGTTGAGCAGCGCCGTCACCTTGCGGTTGCAGTAGTTCAAGTAGTTGGAGAGACCGCCGCAGCTCCAGGTGGGCACCCAGACGGACGGATCCGGGGAAGTGACCCAGGCGAAGTTGGCGAGGTCGTAGTTGCTCGACGGAATGCCTGTCGGGCCGAAGACGACGTTCGCGGGCAGCGATGCGTCGACGATTTCGATGCCGATCGACTTCAGCTCCTGCTTGATGATCGCTTCCTGCCTGGTGCGGGTCGCGTTCCCTGCGGTCCACGTGAAGCGGAACTTCGCCGGATAGCCGGCGCACGTCCACGTGGAACTGTTGCTCTGCGACACCGAGGTCGGGCCACCCGTGCAGTGTTTCTTCAGCAGCGCGAGGGCCTTGCTCGGGTTGAAGTTCCACTTGGCGAAGTCAGGCTTGTAGCCGGCGTCGGACTGGTAGTAGATGATGTTGTTCAGCGGCGTCGTGTCGCCGGCGAGATCGCCGTACACCGTCTTGATGATCGACGCCCGGTCGATGCCCATCATCAGTGCCTGCCGCATCCACGGAGCGCGGAGCAGCGGTTGTCCCTTCCGGCCGAACTGAATGTCGATGTGCTCCTGAAACAGGCCCGGGACCTGGTTGAACGTGATCCCGCTGACGCCCTTGAGCTGCGTCAGATTGGCGCCGAAGGTCGGGTTGATCGCATCGACTTCACCGCTGCGCATGGCCTGCACTTCGGTGTTCGTGTCGGTGATGATCTTGAAGTCGACCTCCTGAAGGGACGGCGCGTGGCCGTACCAGAAGGGGTTCGCCTTCAGCGTCGAGCCTTGGCCCTTCGTGTAGTTCGTGAGCAGGAACGGCCCGTCGGAGACGGGCGCGCCGTTGCTGCCGCAGACGCAGTTCGTCCAGATCTTGTTGAAGTCCATCCCCGCGAGCGCGGCCGATGGATAGACGCCGCTGAAGAGGTCCTGCCAGTCGGCGAACGGCTTCTTCCACGTGAACGTGATCTGCTTCAGGCCGGTGTGCGTGTAGCCGCTGATCTGGTCGTAGCCGTCGCGCGACAGGAGGTCGTTCTTCGGGTCGACGATCTGCCGCCACGTGTAGACGAAGTCCTTGTACGTGACCGGCACCTTCTTGCCACCCCAGTTCCAGTTCGCGTCGGCGCGGATGGAGTAGCTCAGGGTCGTCGGCGTCGCCCGGGCGGACGACACGAGATCCAGGACGTGCTGGAGCTTCGAGTTCACGATGTAGGCACCGCGGATGACCGGAACGGTCTGCACGCCGGCCCAGAATTCGTTGCAACAGGTCAGGTTGGTGTTGAACCCGTTGATGTCCTGCTCCTGGCCGAACAAGGCGACGGAGCCGGCCCTTCGAGCCGCTGTCGTCCGCGGGACCTTGGCCCAGGACTGCGCGAACGGCGCGGCGGCGGGGGTGGCGTCGGGAGCCGACTCGCCGCCGGCGACCTTGGTCGTCGCAGTCGCGGATGCAGCCACGAGCAGCACGGCGGCCGCCGCTCCGGCGAAGAGCCACAGGCGTTTGACCATCGATCTCACGTCATAACTAGTACCGGAAAGATGGGACAGCGGCTTAGACTCGGCCGATGGTCAGAGTCCGCTTCGCTCCGAGCCCCACCGGGTCGCTGCACCTCGGCGGCGCGCTCAGCGCGGTGGCCAACCGTCACTTCGCCGACGAGCACGGCGGACGATTCCTGCTGCGCATCGACGACACCGACCCGGCGCGCAACGTCGAGGGCGGCACCGACGCGATCGTCGCGGATCTGGAGTGGCTCGGCGTCGCGTGGGACGACGGGCCGCTGCTCCAGAGCGCGCGGTTCGTCCGCCATCGCGAGGCCGCGCACGCGATCGGCGAGCCCGACAGCGAGGGCGCGCTGCGCTTCGGTCCGACGACGCTGCTGCGCGCGGACGGCACACCGACGTACCAGCTCGCGAGCGCGGTGGACGATCTCGACTTCGAGATCACGCACGTCATCCGCGGCTCCGATCATCGTGCGAACGCCGAGCTGCAGTCCGAGCTGATCCGTGCGCTCGGCGGCGAGCCGCCGGAGTACATCCACCACGGGCTGCTGCTCGGAGAGGACGGCGCGAAGCTCTCGAAGCGTCACGGCGCGTCGTCGCTCGCCGATCTGCGCGAGGCGGGGATCCCGCCCGAGGCGGTGTTGCACTACCTCGAGGAGCTCGGCGTGCCGAAGCACGACGTCCATCTCGATCTCCCGCGTTTGCGCCGGCTCTCGCTGGAGGCGCTCGCGGCGCTGTCGGACGAGGAGCTCGCGGCGCGGGTCGGTGCGCCCGTCTCGGTGGCGCCCGTGCTGCGCGGCGCGCGCGACCTCGCCGAGGCGCGCGAGTACGCGGCGCATGTGCTCGAGCCTCTGCCGGTCACCGTGGATGCGCCCGAGACGCTTGCCCGCTTCCGCGAGCTCGTCGAGGGCGGCCTCGACGCCGCCGCCGTCGTGCGCGAGCTGAAGGCCGTCGGCGGCGACCTCAAGTCGGTGCGGCTCGCGCTCACGGGGCGCGAGCGCGGGCCCGAGCTGCGCGCCGTGATCGCCGCCCTGCCGCGGGACGAGCTGCTGCGCCGCTCACTCGCTCACTAGGCTAGGGACATGCGCCTCTACAGCACGTTGCAGCGCGGGCTCGTCGAGCTGCCGCCGCCCGGCGACGGTCCCGTGCGCATGTACTTCTGCGGGCCGACCGTCTACCAGCGGGCGCACATCGGCAACGCCCGCCCGTTCGTGCTCGGGAT
>JANMWV010000330.1:0-2624 GCA_031394165.1 Actinomycetes bacterium | reverse complement strand
CTGTTCCTCGCGAGCGACGAATCCTCATACGTCAACGCCTCGACGTTCCTGGTAGACGGCGGCCTCACCGCGGCGTACGTCACGCCGGAGTAGCCGTCGCGGAGCCGAGCTTGCTCGGCGCAGCAGTGATCCCGCTTGCCGTGAGCACACGAAGAAGGGGGCCCACGGGGGAAACATGGTTTTCCCCGTGAAGCGAGCGAAGCGAAGCGTCAGCCGCGCCAGCGGTTCGTGATCGGCGTGCGCCGGTCGCGGCCGAACGCCTTCGGGCGCAGCCGGACGCCGGGAGGCGCCTGGCGGCGCTTGTACTCCGCGCGGTCGATCAGCGCGACGGCGCGTTGCACGATCTCGGGGTCGATCCCGTCGGAGGAGAGCTCGTCGATCGAGCGGTCTCCTTCGACATAGCCCTCCAGCACGCGGTCGAGCTGCGCATAGGGCGGCAGCGAGTCTTCGTCGAGCTGGTCGGCGCGCAGCTCGGCGCTCGGCGCCCGGTCGATGATCGAGCGGGGGATCAGCTCGCGGCCGGCGCGCTCGGTGAGATGGATCGACAGGCGGAACACGTCGGTCTTGAAGACGTCCTTCAGCAGCGCGAAGCCGCCGGCCATGTCGCCGTAGAGCGTCGCGTAGCCGACCGACATCTCCGACTTGTTGCCCGTCGCGACGAGCAGCCAGCCGAACTTGTTCGAAAGCGCCATCAGCAGCGTGCCGCGGATCCGCGCCTGCAAATTCTCCTCGGTGAGGTCCGGCTCGCGGCCGGCGAAGTGCGGCGCGAGGGCGGCGAGGTACGTCTCGAGCATCGGTTCGATCGGGATCTCCCGGAAGTCGCAGCCGAGGCTCTCCGCCAGCTTCTGCGCGTCGCCGCGCGTGCCCTCCGACGAATAGCGCGACGGCATCGACACGCAATGCACGCGCTCCGGCCCGAGCGCCTCGGCCGCCAGCGCCGCGACGAGTGCCGAGTCGATGCCGCCCGAGACGCCGACGACGATCTCCGAGAAGCCGTTCTTGCGCACGTAGTCCGACAGGCCGAGCTCGAGCGCGACCCGCATCTGCTCCAGCCCGTCGAGAAACGGCGTCACGACCGGCTCCGCCCGCTCGGACTGCTCATGTGGCGACCCGACGTGGATCGTCGTCACGGTGCCGAGATCGCCGCGGTCGGCCGCGAGCGCGCGCCGGCGCGCATCCGACAGCCGGCGCGCGACGACGGCTCTAGGATCGACGTCGACAACGAGCAGCGCCTCCTCGAAGCCGGGTGCGCGGGCGAGCACCGTCCCCTCGTCGTCGATCACGAGCGAATGGCCGTCGAAGATCAGCTCGTCCTGACCGCCGACGGTGTTGCAGAACGCCACATAGGCGCTGTTGTCGCGCGCGCGCGTGCGGAACATCTCCTCCCGCTCGCGGTCACGCAGCAAATGGAACGGCGACGCCGAGATGTTCACGATCAGCTGCGCGCCGGCGAGCGCGAGATCGCTCGTCGGCGGCCCCGACTGCCACATGTCCTCGCATACCGTCACACCGACGAGCGTCTCACCGTGCTCGAAGAGGAAGAGCTCCTGGCCGGGGGCGAAGTAACGCATCTCGTCGAAGACGCCGTAGTTCGGCAGAAACCGCTTCTTCACCATCGCCTTCACCTCGCCGTCCGCGCACACCGCGCACGCGTTGAAGAGGTCGCGCTCCAGGTAGGGCGCACCCACCAACACGACGATGCCGCGCGACGCGAGCGCGATCTGCTCCAACGACTCCGCCGCCGCCCGCAGAAAGCCGGGACGCAACAGCAGATCCTCCGGCGGATAGCCCGTCGTCGCGAGCTCGGGGAATACGACGACGTCAGCGTTCGCGCGTGTCGCCGCCGCGATGCCCTCGAGGATCCGCGCACGATTGCCATCCAGGTCGCCGACGATCGGATCGATCTGCGCAAGCGCCAGCCTCATCGGTTTAAGCCTAGCAGTCGAAAACTCAGCGTTGGAGGCGGATGGCGTTCAGATCGCGGTCGCGGATCTCCTGGATCCGCGGGCGAAGCGCTTCCGGCGGGTCGTTCTCGGCGTGCAGGTAGCGGCCGGCGAGCTCGTCGAACTCGCCCGACGCGAGCGCGCGCACGAGCCGTGGCGCGCATTCCGGCGGCGTCCACGGTGCGTCGTCGGGGAAGCGGCCCTCGGTCATCGAGGTCTTGACGAGGCCGGGGCTGATCGAGAAGACGAAGACGTTCTGTGGCGTCAGCTGCTCTGAGAGCAGCTCGGAGAAGCGGTGCACGGCAGCCTTGCTCGAGCCATAGGCGGTCGGGCCGGCGAGCGACGTCGGCAGATACGCCGCACCGCTTGCGACGTTGACGATGCGGCCGCCACCGCGCTCGAGCATCCTCGTCGCGACCGCGTGGTTGCAGAGGTAGACGCCGCGCACGTTGACCTCGAACGTCTGCCACCACTCGTCCGGGTCGGCGAGCGGCTCCATCGGGCCGGAGATGCCGGCGTTCGCCACGAGCAGGTCGATCGGGCCGAGCTCCGACTCGGTGCGTGCGACGGCGTCCTCGACCGACACGGGCGACGTCACGTCGAGCGCGAGCGCGAGCCCGCCGATCTCCGCGGCGACCGCCTCGACCTGGTCGAGCGAGCGTGCGCCGACTGCGACGCGCA
>JANMWV010000328.1:0-3123 GCA_031394165.1 Actinomycetes bacterium | reverse complement strand
TCCGGGAGATCACCGACGACATCCTCGGCTACGGCCCGATCGACGCATTTCTCCGCGACGACTCCGTGACCGAGGTGATGGTCAACGCCTTCGATCGCATCTACTGCGAGCGCGGCGGCAAGCTCGAGCGCACGAACGCCGCCTTCGTCGACAACGCGCATCTGCTGCGCATCATCGACAAGATCGTCTCGCAGGTCGGGCGGCGCGTCGACGAGGCGTCGCCGATGGTCGATGCGCGGCTGCCTGACGGATCCCGCGTGAATGCGATCATCCCCCCGCTCTCCCTCAGGGGCCCGACGCTGACGATCCGGAAATTCTCGCGCGACCCGTACACGATGGACGACCTGATCACGTTCGGGTCGGTGTCGCCGAAGGCCGCGCAGTTCCTCGCAGCCTGCGTCAAGGGCAAGCTCAACATCCTGATCTCCGGCGGTACGGGCACCGGGAAGACGACGACGCTGAACGCGATGTCGGCGTTCGTGCCGGAAGACGAGCGCATCGTGACGATCGAGGACGCAGCCGAGCTTCAGCTCCAGCAGGAGCACGTGATCACGCTCGAGTCGCGTCCGCCCAACATCGAGGGCCAGGGCGAGGTGCGAATCCGCGAGCTCGTTCGCAACGCCCTGCGCATGCGCCCCGACCGGATCATCGTCGGCGAGGTTCGCGGCGCCGAGACGCTCGACATGCTCCAGGCCATGAACACGGGTCACGAAGGCTCGCTGACCACGATCCATGCGAACTCTCCCCGCGACGCGCTCAGCCGTCTCGAGACGCTCGTGCTCACCGCGGGTCTCGACCTGCCGCTGCGGGCGATCCGCGAGCAGACCTCGAGCGCGTTCGACCTGCTCGTGCAGATCACCCGCCTCGTCGACGGCAGCCGACGCATCACGCACATCACCGAGGTGCTGCGCATGGAGGCAGACGTGATCACGTTGCAGGACGTCTTCGTGGCCAGGCCCCCCGACGAGGACTCCAACGCGTTCGGCAACCGCCGGCTCATGTCGCCGCTGACGTGCACGGGCCTCAAGCCGCACTTTCTCGACAAGCTCGCGGCGAACGGGGTCGTGCTGCACTCGACCTTCTTCACCCCCGAGGACGACACGGCGCCGGGGATGATGCGGAACACGCAGGATGAGCCGAAGTTCGGGGGGTTCGAATGAACCGCTTCGTCCGGCCGCTCGCCGTCTGCGGCGCGGCGCTCGCCGTCGCGGTCCCTGCCTCGGCAGGAGTCGACCTCACCTCCGTCAACACCGGCGACTTTCCGACCCTGCACGCAACCGTCGTGTCGTCGCGCGGCGCGGCGGCCACGCCGCGCATCACCGAGAACGGCAAACCCGTCGCGGGTGTGATCGCGCACAACCTCGGCCGCGCGAAGGCCGTCGTGCTCGCGATCGACGACTCGAAGTCGATGGCTGGGGCGCCACTCGTTGCAGCCGTGGCTGCGGCACGAAGCTTCATCGCAGCGAAGCCGCGCAGTGACGCTGTCGCCGTTCTCACGTTCGGGCCGCGTGCGGTATCGCTCAGCAGCCTCTCGACCGCGACCATCGACACCGACGCCGCGCTCCGCAACGTCGTCGTAGCGAGCCGCCGAGGCACCGCGCTCTATGACGCACTGATCGCCGGTACCGACGAATTGGCCGCGAGCCCCTTCGTCGGTCGCGTACTGATCGTCCTCACCGACGGCCGCGACGTCTCGAGCAAGGCGACCTTCACCCAAGCTGTTGCCGCCGCACGCGGTGCCGGCGTCTCGATCTATCCGATCGGCATCGAAGGCCAGGGCTTCGACCCCCACCCGCTCCAGCAGCTCGCGAGCGCGACCGGCGGCCACTACTACGGTGCCGCGTCGACCGCCGCGCTCGAAGGCGTCTACAGCACGATCGCGCAAAGACTCGGCCACACGTGGTCGATCTCCTACGTCACCGCGGCGCGGCCCGCCGATCACCTGAGCGTGCAGGCGACCGTGCCCGGTGCCGGCTCTGATTCGATCTCGCTCGTCGTACCCGCGCAGGCGGGCGACGTGAGCACACCCCCGGCACCGTCCCGCTTCCTGCCGCGGCTCGCCTACACGCAGTCCGGAGCGGTCGTCGTCGGCATCGTGGCCGGTCTCCTCGTTCTCGCCGCATTCCTCCTGCTGCTCCGCACGAGCCGCGGAGCGTGGCTCCGCAGCCGCCTCGACGTGCACACCGGAGGGACTCGTCACACGCGCCGCGTCTCTCGCGAGCAGCGGCTCGCCGCGCTCACCGGCATCCTCCGTGCCACGGAGCGGGTGTTCGGCCATCTCCGTCACTGGCAGTCCGTGCAGAAGATGCTCGAGCGTGGCGAGACTCCTCTGCGCGCAGCAGAGTTCGCCTACATCGTCGTCGGCACAGCGCTCTTCTCGGGGATGTTCGCGGCAGTCTCCGGCTCGTCGCCGGTGGTCATCGTCGCCGCGATGGCGATCGGGGGCCTCGTTCCGTTCGCGATCGTCTGGTACCGGATGCGCCGGCGTCTCAACTCGTTCGAGACGCAGCTGCCCGACTTGCTGATCACCATCGCCGCCTCCCTGAAGGCCGGCCACTCCTTCAAGCAAGGGCTCCAGGCAGTCGTGGACGAGGGTCAGCCGCCGGCGTCCTTGGAGTTCAACCGGGTGCTGACCGAGACGGGCCTCGGTCGCCCGATCGACGACGCACTCGCCGACATGGCAGATCGTGTCGGCTCGCGGAACTTCGAGTTCGCGATCACCGCGGTGAACATCCAACGCCAGGTCGGCGGATCGCTCGCGAACCTGTTCGACATGGTGGCGGACACGGTCCGCCAGCGCCAGCAGTTCGCGCGCAAGATCCGCTCGCTCACCGCGATGGGCAGGATGTCCGCCTACACGCTGATCGGTCTGCCGTTCTTCCTCGCGTTCGCGATCAGCCTGCTCAATCCCGGCTATCTGCATCCGCTGCTGCACTCGTCGGCGGGCCACATGCTGATCGCGGTCGGCGTCGTGATGATGGCGATCGGCTCGGGACTCCTGCAGAAAATCGTCTCCTTCAAAGGTTGATACCGATGCCTCTCCTCCTCATCGCCGCTGCCGTCTGCCTCTCGCTCTCCGCGCTCTGCGTGGGCAACCTTGCGACGCTGCCGGCACGCCGCCGG
>JANMWV010000320.1:0-11036 GCA_031394165.1 Actinomycetes bacterium | reverse complement strand
CCCGTTCGCGGGCGGAGCGCCGCCGCTCGGCGTTGGCGTCAGAGGCGCCGGCGATCCGCTCGACGTCGTCGGCTCGCTCGCGCGGGCCGCCGCCGCGCACCCTGCGCTCCTGTTCGAGGCCGCGGTCTTCGCCGTGCTCGCCGCCGCGCTGCCCTACGCCGGCCGGCACGGCCGCTGGGGAGCGGCGGGCATCGGCGCCGCGATGCTCCTGCTGACCGTTCCCGCGGTGCCCGCCGCCGCGATCGCGCCGCTCGTCGCAGCGGCCTGGATCACCGCTGCTGCGCTGACCATTCGCGCCGCCGCTTCGTAGGCGTTGGATTCTTGCTCGCGCGGGGTAATGTCACCCCGCATTGGTCCTCAGGGCGATTGAGCAGAAGATCGAGGCGCTGTTCGAGGGCGTCTTCGGGCGTGCGTTCCGGACGAACGTGCAGCCCGTCGAGCTTGCACGCAAGCTCTCGAAGGAGATGGACGACCACAAGACCGTCTCCGTCTCCCGCGTCTACGTGCCGAACGAGTACACGGTCTATCTCTCGAAGGCGGACCACGAGCAGTTCGCCGACTATCAAGGCTCGCTCATCGCCGAGCTCGAGGAGTACATCACCGAGCACGCCACGCGCGAGAGCTACGCGCTGCTGACCCCGCCGAAGGTGCTGCTCGAGACCGACGACGACCTCGCCGTCGGCGAGTTCGGCATCGCGACGCGGATGGTGCAGCCGAAGCGTGCCAAACGCGCGCCGGCATCCGAAAAGCCGGCGGAGCAGGTCGAGTCGGGCGCGACGATGATCTACAAGCCCGTCCACCAGCCCACCGACGCCGCGTCGCTCGAGGATCCGTCGGTCGAGCGGGAGGTCGCGGTCCTCTCCTGGGACGGCCAGACGAAGCGGGTGGACAAGCGCCGCATCGTGCTCGGACGCTCCCGCGAGTGCGACATCCAGGTGGAGGACGCGAACGTGTCGCGCCGCCACGCCGAGCTGCGGCAGGAGGGTGCGACCTACTGGATCGTCGACCTCGACTCGACGAACGGGATCGAGGTGAACGGCCAGCGCGTCACGCGCGCGAAGCTCGAGCCCGGCGACAGCTTCACGGTCGGTGCGACCGAGGTGACGTTCACGACGGAGCGAGAATGATCGTTGCGAGCACGACCTACGAGACCGTCCTGCTCGTCCTGAAGGTCGCCTTCCTCGTCCTGCTCTACGTCTTCATCTGGCGGATCGTGCGCACGGCGGGACGCGATCTGCGGCTGCCGCAGGAGAGCTTCATCCTCAGCCCGGCGCTCGCGGGCGGCGCGGGCGGGCCGGCGTTCGGCTCCGGCCGCCTCGTGGTCGTGCAGAGCAAGGTGCTGACGGTCGGCGAGGAGTTCGGCCTCGACGCGAGGCCGCTCACCCTCGGCCGCGGCCCGCAGAACGACGTCTCGATCGACGGCGACGAGTTCGCGTCCGCGAGGCACGTGCGTGTCGAGCCGCGCCGCGACGGCGTGTGGGTGAGCGACGTCGGCTCGACGAACGGCACCTATGTGAACGGCGTTCGCATCGATCGCCCGTGTCGGCTCGCACAGGGCGACGTCGTGCGAGTCGGCGAGACCGAGTTGAGGTTCGAGCAATGAGCGTCCGCGCAATCGGGCGCGAGTCGAACACGGGCAACAAGAGGCGGCGCAACGAGGACTCGTTCGTCGTCGCTCCGCCGTTGTTCGCCGTCGCCGACGGCATGGGCGGCGCCCAGGCGGGCGAGGTCGCGTCGAAGCTCGCGGCCGCGGCGCTCGAGGACACCGACCCTGGTTCGACCCGCGGCGAGGAGCGCGTCGTCGCGCTGATCCAGGAGGCGAACCGCCGCGTCTATGAGCGCTCGAACGCCGATCCCGCGGCGTCGGGGATGGGCACGACGATGACGGTCGCGCTCGTCGAAGGGACGACGGTCACCTTCGGTCACGTCGGCGACTCGCGTGCGTATCTCGTGCGCGACGGCGTCATGGAACAGCTCACCGAGGATCACTCGCTCGTCAACGAGCTGATGAAGAGCGGCAAGCTCTCGCCCGAGGAAGCGGAGACGCACCCGCAGCGCTCGGTGATCACGCGCGCGCTCGGCACCGACCCCGACGTCGACGTCGACGCGTTCGTCGTCGAGGCGAAGGAGAACGACCTCTTTCTCATCTGCTCCGACGGTCTGACGACGATGGTCGGCGACGAAGACATCCTCGAGCTGCTCGAGCGCCACCACGACGATCTCGACCGTGCCGCGAAATCACTCGTCGCGGCGGCGAACCGCGCGGGCGGCGAGGACAACATCACGGTCGTCACGTTCACGATCAGCGCCGACCTCGGCGATACGGCGCAGATGCCGGCTGCAGGCTCGGCAGACGACGACACGATGGAGCACGTGCTGCCGCTCCAGCCCGCGGTCGACACGATGGTCGTGCCTCCCGACGAGGTCGAGGAGGCGCTGCTCGTTCCCGGCTCTCCAGAAGCGCTGGCGGCGGTGCGGCGGGATCCGATCTCTCCCGCGGCGCGCGTACGGCTCGTGCTGGCAATGCTCGTGCTGCTCGGCGTCGCTGCAGTGCTGCTCGTCTGGGGATTGCTGCGCTGACGTGAGCTATCGCAACCGCGAGCTCGTCTATCTCGTCGTTGCCGGCGTCGTCACCGGCATCGGCTTCGGCAGCGTCTACATCGCACGCAAGTCGGAGATCTCCGGCGCGTCGCTCACGTACGCGGCGTTCTTCTTCGCGCTCTACGTGGTGGCGCACGTGGTGGCGCGGTTCGCCGTTCCGTACGCCGACCCGTACCTGTTGCCGATCGCGGCCATCCTCACCGCGTTGGGGCTGACGGAGATCTACCGTCTCGGCCCGTCCGACGCGTTCAGACAGGGACTCTGGGTGGTGATCGGCGTCGCCGTGTTCGCCGTCGTGCTGCTCGGGCTGCGCCGCGACTATCGCCTGCTCGAGAACTACAAGTACCTCTTCGGGCTCGGCGCGATCGCGTTGCTCTTCATGCCGCTGCTGCCGGTGGTCGGCCAGAGCGTCAACGGCGCACGCCTGTGGGTGCACGCCGGCGGCCTGCAGTTCCAGCCGGGTGAGCTCGGCAAGCTCGCGTTGATCGTCTTCCTCGCGGCGTACCTGCGCGAGAAGCGCGAGGTGCTGGCGCAAGGCCGGCTCAAGGACTGGGGGCCGCTGCTCGTGATCTGGGGCGGCGCGATGCTCGTGCTCTTCGCGACCGTCGACTTCGGCAGCGCGCTGCTCTACTACGGGATCTTCCTCGGGCTGCTCTACGCGGCGACGGCCCGCGTCGCCTACGTCGCCGCCGCGCTCGGGCTCTTCCTCGCCGGCTCGATCGCCGTCTACGAAGCGACGCCGCACGTCCGCGAACGCGTGACGAACTGGCTGGAGCCGTGGACGACGACGAAGGTGTACTGCCCCTTCAACGGCACGATGGCGTTCCGCCAGGATTGCGCGAGCTACCAGGAGGTGCAGTCGCTCTATTCGATCGCGCACGGCGGCTTCGCCGGCACGGGCCTCGGCACGGGGACGTTCACGACGGCCTCCGGGCACCAGATCATCCCGTACCTCAACACCGACTTCATCTACTCCGCGCTCGCCCAGGAGCTCGGGCTGATCGGCGCAGCGGCGTTGATCATGCTCTACATGGTCTTCGTCCTGCGCGGCTTTCGCATCTCCATCTTCGCGAGCGACGGCTTTTCGAAGTTGCTCGCCGCGGGACTCACGTTCGGGTTTGCGCTGCAGACGTTCATCATCATCGGCGGGATCCTGCGCGTGATTCCGCTCACCGGCATCACGTTGCCCTTCGTCTCGTACGGCGGCTCGAGCATCGTCTCGAGCTTCGTGATCGTCGCGGGATTGATGCTCGTCTCGAACCGCGCGAACGCCGAGGTGGAAGGGCTCCGTGAATAGGCAGCTCAACCGGCTGGCGATCGTCGCGCTGCTGCTCCTGGCGGTGCTCATCGTCGCGACGACGTACTGGCAGTCGTGGGCGACTGCGGGGCTGAAAGACCGGCAGGACAACGCGATCCAGCGCGTCGTGCAGTTCACGATCGCGCGCGGCCTGATCGAGAACGAGAGCAAGCAGGCGGTCTTTGCGACGAACAAGCGGAAGAAGAGCAACGGCCAAACGCTCTACTTCCGCCGCTATCCCCAGCACGCGCTCGCTGCGCAGACGATCGGCTACTCGACGGCGTCGCGGTCGCAGGCGGGGCTCGAGCGGTCGATGAACGACTATCTCACCGGCTCGAACACGAACCTCAGCAACGCGTTCAAGCGCGCGCTCGACCGGCTCGGCGGCGGCACGGTCAAGGGCAACAGCCTGCTGCTTACGCTTCGCCCGGCAGCGCAGCGGCTCGCGCAGGAGCAACTCGGCACACGCTGCGGCGCCGTCGTCGCGATGAACGCGCGCACCGGCGCCGTCTACGTGATGGCGTCGACACCGTCGTACGACCCGAACCTGATCGACCAGCCGGGCGGCTACGCGAAGGTGCTGAAGATCCGAGGTGACTGCGGCGACGGCTCGGCGCTGCTGAACCGCGCGACGAATGGACTCTTCACGCCGGGATCGACGTTCAAGATCGTCACCGCCGCGGCGGCGCTCGACACGGGCACGTTCACGCCGAGCTCGACCTTCGAGGATCCGGGCTACTGCATGGAGTACGGGCAGAAGGTGTCGAACGCGGGCAACCCCGACCAGAACGGGCCGGAGGCGTTCGGTCACGTCAACTTCGTGCAGGGCTTCCAGCACTCGATCAACTCGGTCTTCTGCAACATCGGCATCAAGCTCGGGCCGAAGACGATCCTCGACTACGCGAAGCGCTTCGGCTTCTACAAGACGCCGCCGTTCGAGACGCCGGCGGACGAGCGCTCGCCGAGCGGCCTGTACAAGGGCTCTCATCTCGACGATCCGAAGGATCCGAACCAGGTCGACGTCGGCCGGCTCGCCTTCGGCCAGTGGACGATGCTCGTCACACCGCTGCAGATGGCGATGGTCGCGGCGACCGTGGCGAACGGCGGCGTCGTGCCGAAGCCGTACATCGTGCAGAAGGTGATCGGCCCCGACGGTTCCACCGTCCGCGACACGAAGCCGGGGAACCTCGGGCGCGCGATCAAGCCGCAGACTGCCGCCGATCTGACGGCGATGATGGTCGCCGCGGTACAGGGCGGCACGGGAACGGCCGCCCAGATCCCGGGCATCCAGGTCGCCGGCAAGACCGGCACGGCAGAGACTGCGGTGAGCCGCGTCTACACGGCGTGGTTCGTCTGCTTCGCCCCGGCGGACAATCCCCAGGTCGCTGTCGCCGTCGTGCTCGAGAAGCAGGCAAACGGCTTCGGCGGCGCTGTGGCGGCTCCGATAGCCAAGCTCGTACTGGAGGCGCTCCTGCATGGCTGAGCTGCCCAGTACCCTTCGGACACGCTTTTGGCCGTATCAGACTCTCTCATAGGCACGCTGTTCGACGGCCGCTACCAGGTCGTGCGCAAGCTCGGCGCCGGCGGCATGGCGAACGTCTACCTCGCCGAGGACCAGGAGCTCGGTCGCCGCGTCGCGATCAAGATTCTCAACGAGCGCCACGCGAACGACGAGCAGTTCGTCGAGCGCTTCCGGCGTGAGGCGAAGAACGCCGCCGCGTTGTCGCACCCGAACATCGTCTCGATCTACGACCGCGGCGAGGCCGAGGGCACGTACTACATCGCGATGGAGTACCTCGACGGGCGGTCGCTCAAGGAGCTGATCATCTCGCGCGGCCCGGCGCCGTTGAATGTCGCGATCGAATACGTGCGGCAGATCCTCTCCGCGCTGCGCTTCGCGCACCGGCACGGGATCGTGCACCGCGACATCAAGCCGCACAACGTGCTCGTCGACGCGGAGGGCCGCGTGAAGGTGACGGACTTCGGCATCGCGCGCGCCGGTGCGAGCCAGATGACCGAGGCCGGCTCGATCGTCGGCACCGCGCAGTACCTCTCGCCCGAGCAGGCGCGCGGCACCAACGTCGACCAGCGCTCCGATCTCTACTCGCTCGGCATCGTGCTGTACGAGCTGCTGACGGGAACGCTGCCGTTCAACGGCGACACGCCCGTCGAGATCGCGATGAAGCACCTCTCGCAGAACCCGGAGCTGCCGTCGGCGTCGCGGCCCGAGCTTTCACGCGAGCTCGACCTCGTCGTCACGCGCGCGCTCGCGAAGGATCCGGACGAGCGGTACCAGAGCGCCGAGGAGATGGACGCCGACCTCGAGCGGCTCGCGCGTGGCGCAGCGGTCTCGCAGGAGACCGAGGACTCGGCGACGCAGATCATGCAGGCGCCGACCGGCCCGATGTCGGCCACCGCCGCGACGATGATCGTGCCGCCGCGCCGCGCCGCGGGTGGGTACGCGCCGGTGCCGCCGCTGCCGCCGCAGGTGTACTACGACCTCGAGGAGCCGATCCACCGGCGCCCGATCTGGCCGTGGATCGCCGCGTTCCTCTTCGTGATCGCCGCGGGCGTCGGCGGCTGGTTCCTTTACGACCAGGTCACGAACAAGCTCGCGTCGAACCAGGTGATCCCGGTCGAGCTGTACCTGAACATGCGCGAGGCGCAGGCCCGCGAGAGGATCAACGCCGACGGCTTCGTGCCGCGCGTGAACACACACTCGAGCAGGCAGACGCCGGCCGGGCTCGTGTTCAAGCAGGATCCGCTCGCGGGCAAGCGCCAGCCGAAGGGCAGCTCGGTCGTGATCTGGGTGTCGACCGGCGTGCCGAAGGTCGACGTCCCGTCGCTCGTCGGTACGCAGTCGACCGACGCGGTCGGCGCGCTGAAGGATGCGCACCTGAAGCCGGAGGTGCACGAGGTGCCGTCGGCGAAGCCCGCGGGCGAGGTGACGGCACAGGATCCGCCGCCGGGCACGAAGCAGCCCGAAGGCTCGACCGTGCGCATCAACGTCTCGAAGGGCCCGACGCCGGTGTCGGTGCCGAACGTGATCGGCCAGCCGATCAACACGGCGAGCTCGGTGCTCCAGGCGCTCGGCTTCAAGGTGGCCACGAGCTTCATCGATTCGACGGAGCCGGCGAACACGGTCATCGACCAGTCGCCGGCCTCGGGCCAGTCGGCGGGCAAGGGCTCCGTGATCAGCCTCACCGTCTCCAATGGGCCGACGACGTCGATCGTCCCCGACGTGACGAGCCAGGATCTCGCAGCCGCCGAGGACACGCTCCATGCCTCCGGCTTCAACGCGCGGGTCGTCTACCAGACGAATCCCGACCCGAACAGCGAGGGCCTCGTGCTCGCGGAGAGCCCGCCCGGCGGGACGCAGCTGAAGCCGGGCTCGAAGGTGACGCTGACGGTCGGGCGCTACAACGGCGGCGCGACGACGGCGACGACGACGACCCCATGACGTCGACCCCATGACGTCGACCCCGTGACGCGGCGGCTGCGCGTCGCGCTGCTCGCCGGCGGGCGCTCGAGCGAGCACGAGATCTCGCTCGCCTCGGCGCGATCCGTTCTTGCTGCGCTCGATCCGGAGCGGTACGACGTGGTGAGCGTCGCGATCGGGCGCGACGGGCGCTGGGCGCTCGAGCCCGGCTCCGGACACGTCCTGGTGCCGGGCGCTGCGTCCCTGGGGTTGGGGGGGACTGGTCCGGCCGAGACGCTGCCGGTTCCGGCCGAGGCCGGGACGCTCGCCGCCCTCGGCGCGGTCGACGTCGTGCTGCCGATCCTGCACGGGCCGTTCGGCGAGGCCGGGACGGTGCAGGGGCTGCTCGAGCTCGTCGGCATCCCCTATGTCGGCGCCGGCGTCGCGGGATCGGCGCTCGCGATGGACAAGGACCTGTTCAAGAAGGTGATGCGCGACAGCGGCATCCCGGTGGCCCGCCACCACACCGTCCGCCTCGGCGACGAGATCGCGAACCCGTTCGGCTACCCCGTGTTCGTGAAGCCGGCGCGCCTCGGCTCCTCCGTCGGCATCTCGAAGGTGCACGACGAGTCGGAGCTAGGGCCCGCGGTCGAGCTCGCACGACGTCACGACGAGAAGGTGCTCGTCGAGGAGTTCATGACCGGCATGGAGGTCGAGTGCGGCGTGCTCGGTAACCGCGTGCCGCCGCCCGTCGCATCGCTGCCGGGACGCATCGACACCCTCGAGCACGAGTGGTACGACTTCGAGTCGAAGTACGCCGCGGGCGGCATGGAGCTCGTGATCCCGCCGGAGCTGCCGCAGGAGACGATCGAGCTCGTGCAGCAACGCTCCGTCGACGCGTTCGTCGCCGGCGACTGCGAAGGCCTCGCGCGCGTCGACTTCTTCGTCCGCGAGGACGGCGAGGTGATCGTCAACGAGTTGAACACGATGCCCGGCTTCACGGAGACGAGCGTGTACGCGAAGCTCTTCGCGGCGTCGGGCGTGTCGTACACCGAGCTGCTCGACCGGCTGATCGACCTCGCGCTCGAGCGTGCCGAGCGCCGCTCCAAGCTCGAGTATTAGGAGGTCGCCGTGACCTCGTTCACGTGCGCGGAGCCGTTCGCGCCGAGATCGGTGATCCAGACGACGTAGTAGCGCGCCGTGCGCCCGGTAAGAGCGAACGTCGCCGTCGACCCGACCTGCTGCGACGGGGCGTCGGCGGCGAAGGGCCCGGTCGGCGAATCGCCGGCGAGGATCGTCGCGGTGAAGCCCGGCGTGTCGCTCGTGACCGTCACGCTCTTCGCCGCGACGCTCGTGCCCGCATCGACCACGACGCCGACGCCGTCCTTGCGCAGTCCGCTGCGGTAGTGCTCGGTCTGCCAGAACGTCGACGGGTTGTGATCGGTCGCATTGGGTGCTTGCGCGTCGTGCTCGCCGTCGCCGCCCATCGGGTCGTACGCGCCGACCCCGTGCAGCGCGAGCGCCGCGCCGGTGCCGCCCGGCGGCGTGCCGCTCGTCGTACCGTGTGGGCCGCCGAGCACGAGGAACCCCGCGACGACCGCCGCGGCGCCGATGCCCGCAAGCAGGAGGTACAGCGGCCAGCGCGGCCGCCTCGTCCGTGCCCGATGTGGAGCGCTCTCGCGCAACACCGGGCTCGGCGCGATGAAGGTCGCCTCGGCGTCGGACGATCCGGCAGCCGCGAGCGACGCGCGCAGCTCCGACGCGAACTCCTGCATCGTCGGAAAACGGTGCGCGGGATCCTTCTCGAGCGCGCACTCCAGCGCGGCGGCAAGGCGCATCGGCACGTCGGGCCGCCGCTCGAGGATGTCCGGCGGCGGCTCGTTGACGTGCTTCATCGCGACTGCGACGAAGTTCTCGCCGGGGAACGGCACCTCCGCCGTCAGTAGTTCATAGAGGACGACGCCGAGCGAGTACACGTCGGTCGCCGGGGTCACGGTCTGGCCGCGCGCCTGTTCCGGCGACAGGTAGTTGCTCGTCCCGAGCACGGTGCCGGTCTGCGTCATGCCGTGCTCGACGTCGA
Source organism: Actinomycetes bacterium (assembly GCA_031394165.1). Taxonomy (GTDB): domain Bacteria; phylum Actinomycetota; class Thermoleophilia; order Gaiellales; family Gaiellaceae; genus Palsa-739. The sequence continues at coordinate 1,640 of JANMWV010000320.1, read as the reverse complement.
GCGACCGCGCGATGCCGAAGTCGGTCACCTTCACCTCGCCGTCTCCGTTGACGAGCACGTTCTGCGGCTTCACGTCGCGGTGCACGAGGCCGTGCTCGTGCGCGAACGCGAGTCCGGCCGCGACCGCGAGCGCAAGCTCGACCGCGCGCCGCACGGGCAGCGGGCCGGTGCGGCCGACGAGCTCCTTCAGGTTCTCGCCGTCGATGTACTCGAAGACGATGAACTGATGCCCGCCGGCCTCGCCGCGGTCGATCACCGTGACGATGTTCGGGTGCGAGAGCTGCGCGACGGCGCGCGCCTCGCGGCGGAAACGTTCGACGTACTCGTCGTCGTCGCCGAAGTGCGGGTGCAGCACCTTGAGCGCGACGTTTCGTTCGAGCAACCGGTCGTGCGCCTTGTAGACGCTCGTCATGCCGCCGGTGCCGACGACGTCGAGCAGCTCGTAGCGCTCGGCGATCACGTCACCGATCATCGGGGCACGACTCGTTCTCGAGGCAGCGGCAGACAGGGACTGGAGCGCCACACGGATACAACGCGCGACCGGCGTCGGCGGCTACGCGAAAACCACGTCGAGCGCCTCTTCCCAGGCGTCGAGCGCTTCGTCGAGCTCGGAATCCGTGATCACGAGCGGGCAGAGCACGCGGTTGCAGTTCGAGTACGTGCCGGCCTTCAGGAGCAGCAGGCCGCGCTGGGCAGCCTCCTCGGCGACCCGGGAGGCGAGCTCCGGCGCGGGCTCTTTCGTCGCCGGATCGCGGACGTATTCCACGGCGAGCATCGCTCCGAGGCCTCTGACTTCGCCGATCTGAGGGTGGCGCTCCTGCCATTCGAGCATCCTGCCCCGAATCGTCTCGCCGATGCGCTCCGCCCGCTCGATGAGTCCTTCCTCCTCGATCACATCGAGCACCGCAAGCGCCGCCGCCTGTGCCACGGGGTTGCCGATGAAGGTGCCGCCGACGGCGGATTCGCTCGGCGCGTCCATGATCTCCGCCTTGCCGAGCACGCCCGAGAGCGGCAGGCCGGCGGCGATCGACTTCGCGACCGTCATCAGGTCGGGCTCGACGCCGTAGTGCTCCATCGCGAACATCCGCGCCGTGCGGCCGAAGCCCGTCTGCACCTCGTCTGCGACGAGCACGATGCCCTCGCGGTCGCAGATCGCGCGCACGCCTTCGACGAACTCCTGCGGCGCGACGATGAAGCCGCCCTCGCCCTGGACGGGCTCCAGCATGATCGCGGCGACGGTCTCGGCAGCGACCTGGGTGATGAACGCGCGCTCGAGCGCGGCAAGCGCGTCGCTGCTCGAGATGCCGCGGTACTCGTTCGGGAACGGGACGCGGTAGACCTCGGGCGCGAACGGGCCGAGGCCCGCCTTGTACGGATGCGTCTTCGAGGTGAGCGTCAGGGAGAGGAGCGTGCGGCCGTGGAAGCCGCCCTCGAAGGCGATCACCGCAGGCCGTTTCGTGTAACCGCGCGCGAACTTGATCGAGTTCTCGACGGCCTCGGTGCCGGCGTTGAAGAACGCCGCCTTCGTGGGGCCGGAGAACGGTGCGATCGCGGTGAGGCGCTCGGCGTATTCGACGTAGATCTCGTACGGAATGATCGTGAAGTCGGTGTGGAAGAACTTGGCGGCCTGCTCTTGCACC